>JAGNRZ010000108.1 GCA_017988335.1 Ferruginibacter sp. | reverse complement strand
CACCGCTTGGTATATCGCCACTAAAAACACAATTAAAGCCCTCGATATTTTTATTTAGGTTTTTAAATTGATTTAATATACTTAATACGTAATTCTTCCATCCACTTATAGGCTGAATTTCGTTACAATCTACGCTTAACATTTCATCAAAATCTGCAGCATAAATATTTATAACACTTGAATTATTTTTTGCTAAAGCAAAATAAATTCCTTTGTCAATTGCAGCCGGCAAAACATAACCATCATTATAATCTATATGCTCCCCTATAAAATTTATACGCCCTGGAGAAAAATATAACTTACAAGGCGTTGTAAATTTTTGACTGAAAACTTGTAAAATATTTTGCCCTACTTTATTCATAATTATCAGTACACTTTTATAAACTCACTCCTCTTTTCCATGGAATAAAATCATCTTGATTTAATAAAACCGCCTTAGGAATAATTTCACCGCTTGCTGCTTTAATGCAGTATTCTAACATCATTTCTCCCATTTGTTCAATTGTTTTTTCACCTTCTACCACAGGACCACAATCTATATCAATAATATCATTCATTCGTTTTGTAAGGTTACTATTTGTACTTACTTTAATTACTGGGCAAACAGGATTGCCTGTGGGTGTACCTAAGCCTGTTGTAAACAAAATTAGTGTAGCACCACTAGCTGCTTTGCCCGTTGTAGCTTCCACATCATTGCCAGGCGTACAAACTAAGCTTAAACCTGGCTTAGTAGCAGGCTCTGTATAATCTAATACATCTACAACCGGAGATGTACCACCTTTTAAGGCAGCTCCATTACTTTTTATTGCATCTGTAATTAATCCATCTTTAATATTTCCCGGTGATGGATTCATATGAAAACCACTGCCCACTTTTTCGGCCTGTTCACTATACGTACTCATTAAATGAATAAACTTTTTTGCCGATGCTTCGTCAATTGTTCTATCAATTAAATTTTGCTCTGCCCCACATAATTCAGGAAATTCTGCCAACAAAATTTTACCGCCTAATGCTACTACTAAATCGCTTAAATAACCAACTGCAGGATTGGCACTAATACCACTAAAGCCATCGCTACCACCACATTTTACGCCTATACATAATTTTGTAAGCGGTGCAGGTGTTCTCTCTATCTTATTAACTTCAATTAAACCTTCAAATGTTTTTTTAATAGCTTCTGCAATTAATTGTTCTTCACTTTGCGATTGTTGCTGTTCAAAAACGTACAAAGGTTTATCAAAATTGGGGTTGAAATTTTTTAATTCATTTAAGAAATCTTGTGTTTGCAAATTTTGGCAACCCAAACTTAAAACAGTTACACCTGCAACATTTGGATGGTTGGCATAGGATGCTAACAGTTTACCTAATATTCCAGCATCTTGCCTTGTACCTCCGCAACCACCTTGATGATTTAAGAATTTAATTCCATCAACATTTTTAAATAACCGATTAACAGTAGCAGATGCAGGAGTGTTAAAAATATTTAAATCTTCAATAGTTTCGCCTTTTTTAAAAGCTTCAATTAGTTGATGTGTATATTGCTTATATTTATCAGTAACCGCATAGCCTAATTCGTTATGGAGAGCTTCTTTTATTACATCTAAATTTCTATTTTCGCAAAATACTGTAGGTATAAATAACCAATAATTTGCAGTGCCAACATCTCCATTGCTTCTATGATAGCCATTAAAAGTTTTACCCACAAATTTAGAAACATCTGGTGCTATCCATTTATAATTAGTATTTCTATAAAAGTAAGGTTCGGCTGCATGTTTAATGTTTTCGGTACTCATCCAGCTTGCTTTGGCAATATCTTTTTGAGCTGTACCTACTAGCACACCATACATTATTACTTGATCTCCTTGCTTTAAATCTGTAGTAAAAAATTTATGTTTTGCTTTTACATCTTCTAACAAAATAAATGTTTCGTCATTATAGCTTATGTGTTGTCCTTTTTGCAAATCTTGCAAGGCCACTAATACATTATCTTTTGGATGAACTTTTAAAACCAATTGTTTCATTATTGTTATTAAATTTTTACTTTTTCGTTTGTAATTACCTGCTGCATACCATACGCCAAAATATCTTCCACATTTTCTAAAACCTTTTCTTCAAAACCACTTATATCAGTAAGGTTGGTATTCCATAAAGCTGTATTACTTAAAATATTTTTCACCATTTCTTTTGTGGAATAATTTTGCCATTGTTCAAAAAAGTAGTTTGCATTTGGGTCTTTTATAGGATAATCTGCTCCATTAAAATTACCATAATAAACTTCTCCGTCATTTTTTACTGCTTTCATAAATACTAAAAAAGCGGCAAAACCAATTGCCATATTTTGCGGTACAGTTTTATATAATTCGGCATATCGTAGCAATACTTGCACAATACGCATTTCTAATTTAGATGTGTAATTAAGGCTAATATTAATCCAGTGATGTTCAATACTTGGATTACGAAAGCGATCTAACACTTTTGCTGCAAAAGCCTGAGCATCTGCTAAGGGCAAATTGTAAGGAATAGCTTTTGCAATCTCTTCGATCATTAATTGATTAACAAATTTAGAAATAGCTAGATCATCCATTGCTTCTTTTACAGAAACTATACCTGATAAAAATGCAACTGCACAAGTTAAAGAATGTGTGCCATTGAGCATACGTAATTTTAGCTCTTTAAAAACTGTGATGTCGGGTGTAATTACAACTCCATTATCTGCGGTAGCAAAAGAAAGAATTGATGCAATTTTATCATCGTCTTCTATAGCCCATAAACTGTACACTTCACTCATTGTTATTAAATCATCGGCGTAGCCCAACTCCTCTTCTATCATTTTTTTTGCTGTTTCATTAGGTTTGCCTGGTACAATTCTATCGACTAAAGAATTACAAAAATGATTATGATTATTTAGCCAATTTATAAAGCTAGTTTCTAAATTATTAAACTGTGCAAGTTGCTGAACAATGGTTTTTAATTTTTTACCATTGTCGCTTATTAATTCTGTTGGTATTATTACCATTCCACTTTGTTCAGTTCCATTAAATGCTTTGTAGCGTTCGTATAAAAATGAAAGCAATTTTGCAGGATAAGATATTGGCGGAGAAAGATGAATATCTTCATTAACTAACTCAATACCTACTTCTGTGGTATTAGAAACAATAATTTGCATGGAAGGATTGTGAGCACATTGTAAAATAGAGTGCCATTCCTCATTTGCAGATAACACTCTGCTTATAGCCGAACAAATTATATTTTGATTAACTGTTGTACCATTTTCAATGCCACGAATACATAAAGTATATAAGCCATCTTGCTTTTGAAAAGCAGCAGCATCGCCACCATTAGTAGATTTTATTACTACAATTCTTCCGTTAAAGATACCCTCTCTGTTTGCCTTATCAATAAAATAATCAGGCAGGCCTCTTAATAAAACACCTGTTCCAAATTGCAACACTTTTTCAGGTAAATCAAAAATACCATTGGGTACATTTACCACTTTATTTGATTGTATATTGCTTAAATTTAATTTTGAAAGTACCATTTTCTTCTTTGTATCAGTGTTAGTGTATTATTATTTTATTTTCCATTTTGCTACCCATTTAGGATATTCTTCATTAATTAACTTAGCAGGTGTAGTAACATAAAAAGCATATCCATTTCTTCTTTCAGCTTCAATTTCGGCCAGTGTTTTCTTCTTAATTCCATCTCTACCACAAAAGAAAGGTTCATTGTTGTCTAAATCCATAAACCTTGCCCACATTATATTTCCAGCCTCTGGTACTACAACCTTATCTTTCCCTTTTGGCAGAGCAGGAGCATCAATGTCAATTACTTTATAGCCTACAATCTTTACTTTATTAAGCCAACTTACTGCAGCTTTTACAGCTTCTTGTATTTCTTTTCCCGGATTATCAAAACGCATTAAAAAACGTATAATACCGACCGATTCCATGCCACTAAGTGATGGCAATTCAAATGCTCTAGCTTTTGCTGGTTGCATTGTTTTTGCATCGTACTGTGCACACCAACCTGTTAAAGTACCATTTTGCTTTACCTGAGTTTTTAAAATACAAGCAATACCATTTTGTACAGCAACTGCACATCTTTCAATAAATTTTTGATCTACAATTTCCATATCATTACTCCCTTCCAATACATCAGTTAATACATTCAATGCATTAACCATTGCATTGTCATTGTATGTAATTTGGCTGCGATAACTACTAAAATCAGGATAGTATTGTGGCCAGCCGCCATTTGCATACTGAGCTTTTAATAAATACTCTATCCCTTTTTCAACTGCTAATAAAAATCTTTTGTCTTTTGTTTTTTTAAATTGTTTTGCTAGATATTTTATTTCCTTAGTCGTAGCATTATTATCAATAGTAGCATCAATGCCTTCATCAAACCCTGCTTGTATTTGCTTTACTTCCTCCAATGTAAATGCTTGCTTATAATCTATAGCTACTGCTTTAAAGTGCTTTGGCCATCCACCATTACTACGTTGAAAAAGCAACATGTTTTCTGACACTGTATCTTTACCCTCTCCTACATTTACATTAGTATTTTCTAATTCAACTGGCTTGTTAATAGTTTCATTTAATGGATTCCATTTGTAATCAAAAACCCAAGGAATATTAAAATCGTTTATACCCCATCCTGCCGGTAAATTATTTTTATGCCAATTATAATCGCCGCCTTTTGTTTTACAATTATAATAGTATACTCTTTTGCCCCATTTCAATGAATCTCTTTTTTCTTTAGATGGCACCCAATAAATTTCAGCATCTGCCATGTTTTTAGCAAACTTGCAATTCAATAAATAAAATTGTGCATCTCTATGATATCTTCCCAACTTAAATCCATCATCACCAGTAAAACTACAATTGATTAATACTGTTTTTGAAGATTTTACATCGCTACCATCATGCCAAATAGCGGCATTATTATTATGGCAAATAAATTGGCAATTTTCTGCTAAAGCCCAACCTCTTGGACAATAAAAATCTACACCGCCTTCCATAATACAATCTTTAAAATAATACATGCCTTCCCAAGTATTCCATGGGCTAACTGTATCGCCGCCATAGGCTCTAAATATGCAATTAGTTACCATTAACCTTGTGGTTTTAAATGAACGTAATGCCATTTGATGTCCACCGGGCTTGATTACTTTTATATTACCAGCCTCTTTTGCACACACAATTTCTTTATTCTCCGTTGCATCTTTACCGTAGCTATTTACAAATGATAGGTTTTCTAAATTAATATCACTACCCTGTAAATTAATTGCTGCTGTTCCATAATCATCTTTATTACTACAACGCCACTCATCTCTTGACTGAGAAATAACGATACAAGTGTTTTTAGGGCTTTCGCCACGTAGTGTAATAAAATTTTTTTCTATAAATATTTTTTCTTTGTAAGTACCTTTTTTTATAAGAATTATCCGCTGTGTTTTGTTATCTTCTATTGGCAAACTATTAATAGCTTCTTGAATGGTTTTAAAATTACCGCTACCATCTTTTGCTACCACAAGTTGGCTTTGAGCAAAACTTACTTGCTTGCAAAAAAAAGTACAGCAAAGCAGTAATAAAAATTTTACTTTTAGCATAGTTATTTTGTTGTTGCTGTTAATGCCCATTTTACTAAATCTTCTGCAGCTTTAAAATTTTGAAAATCTGCAGGTAATTTTCTTCCCTCTACATATTCATTGTATAACCAAGGATCGCCTACAGCCAAAACTTTGCCCTTGCCATATTTTGCTGTAGCAATAATTATATCTCCATCTTTTACCACATTTTGGGTTGCAGGTGCTTTTATTTGCAATGCACTTATTTCTTTTAAATACATTTTAGTAGATGTTTTAAAAATAGGGCTACTAGCATTTGGTTTTACTTCTCCTTGCTCATACTTATCTTGCTGCACCATGTTTAAACTTTTATTGGTAAAAGTGATTCCAAATTTATTTGCCAATAAATTAAAATGCGATAAATCGCAATTATTACTATCATTTGCCATTAGTATTAATGTGCCGCCAGCTTTTACCCACTTAGCTATTATGTTAACATCATTAGCTGATATGTAATTGGGTGTTGGATTATCTTTTTTATGATCAGCGTCAACAATAATATATACTGCAGATTTTTTTAAATTTGAAGAAGTGGGTGCAGTATCTAACGAAGATAATTTGGCCCCATATCTTTCAAAAATATTACCAAAAGTATAAAACCCGGGATTGCTTCTTTCTTCCCAAACATAATGCCAGTAAGTATTTACGCCAGATGCATCTTTTCGTTTTTCGCTATTAAAATATCTATCTAATAATACTGTTTTGTTTTTACCTATATGCAGTGTTTTAAGAATTTCCATTTCATTGCTTGCCAATAAAAATGCTCCCATTCCTTTAGGGTCGTTAACAATTACTGGCTCACTCATATAATATTCAAAGCTACCATCTCTATAAGGCTTACCGCCTAAACCACTTACTTTTACTGTACCATGCAAATTGGTTTGCCCATTTTCTTCTTTTATAAATTTATTTAAAATGCCATCATACGCTTTTTTTGCAATGGCAATTTTTGATGCAGGTAAATATCCTTTGCGTACACCTTTGGCAATAGCATAAGTAAATTGGCAACTAGCGCTTGCTTCAAAATAATTTTTTGCTGCACCTGGCCCATTGTAATTAATAACATCGTACCATAAGCCAGTAGTTTTATCTTGTTGTTTTTCTATTGCATTAACCAATCTATTTAAAATATCAATTAAATTTTTTCTTTTGGGGTGAGATGTGGGAAAATAATCTAAAGCATCTACTAAAGCATCGCTATACCAACCCATTGCTCTAGCCCAAAATAATGGCGATGTGCCTGTTTCTTTATTTGCCCATTGTTGCTGTTTACTTTCGTCCCAAGCATGGTACAATAAACCAGTTTTTTCATCTCTTGCATGATTTTCCATCCAAATAAATTGATTGGCAATATCATCAAATGCAGCATCTTCATGAAAAAGCATGGCGTACTCAGCGTAAAAAGGAGCACCCATATACAATCCATCTAACCACATTTGATTAGTGTATATTTTTTTATGCCAAAAGCCTCCTTCGTTAGTACGAGGGTGTGTGGCTAATTGACTACGCAAATGCTCGGCTGCTTTTTTATATTTTTCTTTTCCGGTAACTCTGTACAATAGCAGCACTAATTTTCCATTATTAACATGATCAATATTATACTCTTCCTTTTCATATCCTTTTATGGTACCATCTTCTTTTACAAAGTAGTCCATCTTTTTTTGGATATTAAAAAAATGATTTGCATTACCTGTATTCATCCATAAGCCTTCAAATCCTTTTAAAATTACACCCATATCGTAACTCCATTTGGTAGTACCGCCAACAGGCAATGTATCTTTCCAAATATTCATTACTGTTGCAGCTAATTTTTCTGCAGGTGTTTGTGCAAAGGCAGGTAAAGAAGCCCATAGTATTACAACTAAAAAATATTTTTTCATGTACTTATTTTCTTTTCTTTTTCTTCTTGTTTTCAATAACTGGGTTTGGTATAGTCCAAGCTACATTAGCATCTGTAACACCAAAGCCAGCTTTTAATTTTTGCTTTGCTTTAGTAACATCTGTAGTTAAAATACTTACAGCTTTAGTTCTTTCGCCTTGTACAATTGCTAGTACATCAGCACTATCTGTATATTTTAAATTATTAATAGTAATGTTATCGCTATTTAAAACATAAGTTATAGGATTTGTGTTTTTACTAAGCATTATAACATTATTTAGTGTAATGTTACTAGCTTCTTGTATATCTATCCCTTCATCGGCTTGTAAAACAGCATTTTCAATTAAAATGTTTTTTATGTGCATTTCTGGTATGCCTCTTATTAAAATTCCTTTTGCTGCTCCATTACAAGTGATATTTCTAAAAAAGAAATTTTGGAATTGAGGTGTAGTTTCATCTACAGGTTTTATTTCTACAACAGGTGGTTCTCTTTTTTCGCCAGCTAATACCACAGGGTCTTTAGCCATATAATACATGTCAAACAAAATAGCTTCGGCAGGTATGTCTTTCATGTTTACATTGTTTACATAAATGTTTTCAACCATACCGCCACGGCCTCTGGTAGTTTTAAAACGTAAGCCTATATCGCTACCTATAAATGTACAATTGCTAACAAACATATTACTTACGCCTCCACTCATTTCGCTACCCACTACAAAACCTCCATGTGCATGATATACTGTACAGTTTCTTACAATTACATCTTTGGTAGGCATTCCTCTTTTTCTACCATCGGCATCTCTACCGCTTTTAATAGTAATGCCATCATCGCCGGTATCAAAATTGCAATCTTCTAATAATGCGTTTTTACAACTTTCTAAATCAATTGCATCTGTATTAGCTCCATACCAAATATTTTTTACTTTTAACCCCCGAACTGTTATGTGCTCACTCATGGTAATATGTGTCGTCCATGCTGGTGAGTTTTCAAAAGTTACTCCCTCAATTAAAATATTTTTGCATTGTGAAATACGAATCATGTTTGGACGCATATAATCTTTTACCTCTTCAAAATCTTTTAACGTTTTACCTTCAGTAAGTTTGCCAATATTATTGGTTTTAGCTGCAAGCAGTGCCTTAGGAGAACAATACCATGTTCTTCCATCTGCAGAAAGTACACCTCCATAACTTTTTTGATGAGCTTCCCATTGGCTTTCTGTTAATTTGTCTTTTTTAATAGGTCGCCAATAAAAGCCATTCCCATTCATTATACCTTCTCCTGTAATAGCAATGTTTTCTAAGTTTTCGGCTACTAAAGGGGATTGACACCTTGCAGCATCTACTCCTTCAAACGATGATAATACCAGTGGATATTGATTAAAATCTTTTGTAAAAATGATTAAAGCTCCTTTTGATAAATGTAAATTAACATTACTCTTCATAATAATTGGACCACTAACAAAGCTACCCCTTGGCACTACAACCGTTCCACCACCATTGCTTGCACAGGCATTAATAGTTTTATTTATTGCAATTGAATTGAGTGTTAATCCATCTGCTATTGCACCAAAGTTTAAAATATTAAATGTATCTTTTTTAAAATGAGGTTCATAAATTTTAGGCAGTTCAAAAGCAAACTTTTCTTTAAAATCGGATGGGGCTAAGTATTTTGCTATGGAAAGATTTTGCTCTTTAATACTTTGGCAAACTAATGATGCCATTGATGCTGCACCATATTCACTAAAGTGAGTATTATCTTCTTCCTTTCCTTTATAATTTTTAAAATGATTTGGGGGAATGTGCAGAAACAAACGTTTACTATTTTCTACACCTTCTTTTACAATTAAATCCTGACTACTTTTATGTAAGTCAATTAAATCAACTTTTAATAACGCTGCCACTTCTTTTACAACAGAAGGATAATCGGCATGTTGATCTACAAATTTTCCTTGCTGATCAAATTTACGACGCATTACAGGAGTAAGCAAAATTGGTGTTGCTCCTTTACTACGTACATCATTTACAAATCTTATTAAGTTTTGCTTATACAATGTTTGTGCTGGAGCATATCTATTACTGTCATCAACTTTTGAGTCGTTATGTCCAAATTGAATTAATACAAAGTCACCAGCATTTAGGCGGCTCATAACTGTATCCCATCTATGTTCTTTTATAAAATTTTTAGTGCTACGCCCATTAACAGCATGATTTTGTACTTCAACATCATTAGTTAAATAGGACGGAAACATTTGCCCCCAGCCTCGTTCAGGATTACCCTCCACTGGCTTATTAGCACATGTACTATCGCCAATTAAAAAAATAGTAGGTTTTTTATTGGGTAACATAAATGCTACACTACAAAAAATTGCAAAAGAAATTGCTATATATTTTTTCATATGTTTGCTTTAAAAGCTAATCGTTAAAAATCAATACGTCTATCTGCCCATCCAACCACCATCAACAGTTACAATTGTTCCATTAACATAATCGCTTGCTTTACTGGCTAAAAAAACGGTTACTCCTTTAAAATCTTCCACATCACCCCATCTGCCTGCTGGTATTCTTTCTAAAATAGATTTACTACGAACAGGATCGTTACGCAATGCTTCGGTATTATCTGTAGCAATGTAGCCGGGTGCAATTCCATTTACATTTATGCCTTTAGCTGCCCACTCGTTGGCAAAAGCTTTTATTAAGCTAGCAATTGCCCCTTTACTAGCTGCATAGCCAGGCACATTAATACCACCTTGAAAACTTAATAAAGATGCAGTGAAAATAATTTTACCAAATCCTTGCGACAACATTTTTTTTCCTACTTCTCTTGTTATAATAAATTGAGCATCTAAATTTATGGCCATTACTTTATCCCAATATTCATCGCTATGTTCTGCCGCAGGGTTACGCATAATTGTACCTGCATTGTTTACCAAAATATCTATTTGTGCATTTTCTGTTGTTACACTTTGAATAAATGATTTTAAAGAACTTCTATCTTCAAAATTGCATTGATAGGCCTTAAATTTTCTACCTAATTTAGTCACTTCATTTTCTACATCACTTCCGCTTGCGGCAAGATTTGCAGACACACCAATTATATCTGCACCAGCTTCTGCCAAACCAATAGCCATAGCTTTACCAATACCTCTATTACAACCTGTTACTAAAGCTGTTTTACCATCAAGATTAAATTGATTTAAAATATCCATTTCTATCTTTATTTAAGTTCTATTTTACTATAAAGAAACTAAGTAATAAGGAAATA
>JAGNRZ010000107.1 GCA_017988335.1 Ferruginibacter sp. | reverse complement strand
ACATAATAGATGCCATACGAACTCCCATAGGAAAATATGGAGGTGCATTAAGTAACATACGCCCCGATGATTTATTAGCCCATGTAATTAAAGTATTGGTAAAAAGAAATAGCAATATAGATGCAAATGCTATTGAAGATGTAATTGCTGGTGCCGCCAACCAAAGCGGAGAAGATAACCGCAATGTGGCTAGAATGGCGGCTTTATTGGCAGGGTTACCTACAACTGTGGCTGGCACCACTGTAAACCGTTTATGTGCAAGTGGTTTACAAAGTATTATGGATGCAGCAAGGGCTATAGCCTGCGGCGATGGCGATTTAATGATTGCTTGCGGTGTAGAAAGTATGAGTAGAGCACCTTTTGTAATGCCAAAAGCCACTAGTGCTTTTGCTAGAGAACCACAAATTTTTGATACCACTTTAGGTTGGCGTTTTATCAATAAAAATTTATCTAATTTATATTACCCATACACCATGGGAGAAACGGCCGAAAATGTGGCTAAACAATGGAATATTAGCCGTAATGCTCAAGATGAATTTGCTATGGCAAGTCAGCGGAAGTATGCAACGGCAGCAGCTAATGGAAAGTTTGTAAACGAAATTACGCCACTACAAGTACAAGTAGGTAAAGATGGCTACGATTTTGATACCGACGAACACCCAAGATTAAGTAGCCTTGAAAAATTAGGGCAATTAAAACCTGCTTTTGCCAAAGATGGAACGGTAACGGCTGGTAACAGTAGCGGCATTAATGATGGTGCTGCTGCCATGTTATTAGCTAGTGAAGATGCTGTAGTAAAATATGGCTTAATACCAATGGCAAAAATAAAAAGTATGGCTGTTGCTGGGGTTGACCCATCTATTATGGGCATTGGCCCTGTACCTGCTACTAAAAAAGCTTTACAAAGAGCAGGACTTACCGTAGCCGATTTAGATTTGATAGAACTTAACGAAGCCTTTGCTAGCCAAAGCATTGCTTGCATACACGACCTTGGTTTAGATTTAGAAAAAGTAAATGTAAACGGTGGTGCTATTGCCCTTGGGCATCCATTAGGGTGTAGCGGTGTACGTATAAGCACAACCCTTTTACACGAAATGAAAAAGTGTAAAGCAAAATATGGATTAGCTACTATGTGTATTGGAGTAGGGCAGGGTGCTGCGGTGGTGTTTGAGGGGGTGTAGGGTTATTTGGATTGAAAAGTGGTTTTTTTATATAATAAAAGAGAACGAGGTAGTCTTATGAAGTTTAAACGACTATTTATTTTGCTTCCATTTTTTTTGATAGGGTGTTTTGATATGTTCGATCAAAGTGAAACTAAAATTTATAAAGATATTTATGCAATACATTCCGCTGGTATTGATGGATATTCAATTGTTAAGAAAGTAAGCAAGAATGGCTCTATACCTATTATTCATGAATGTATTGTTGTGGCAAATTGGGATAGTGATTATAATAAAATGATTGTTAAAAGCATTTCAAGTTTTAATTCAATAGATACAATGTACTTCCACTATTCATTTGCAAAAGAAGAGCTAGATACAATTTCTATTTCAGCTTTTTATAAGCTTAAATTAGAGTGCAAGAATGAAAAAATGTTTCTTAGTTCTAAAAAATAAAAACCTCATATTTTTTTATAATTGTAGTAGTAAACTCAAATCTAAATAAAGACCTAATTGATTATTTCCCCCTAAAAAAATCCACCAAATTCTCCAACACCACCACATGCTGCTCACCAGTAGCTAAGTTTTTTACTTGGCAATAGTTTTGTTCAATTTCTTTTTCGCCAATTATAATGGCGTACGGTATTTTCTTTTTTTCAGCTATTGCAAATTGTTTTGCAATTTTCATTTCATCTAAAATTATTTCACAAGCAATGCCATTGTTGCGTAAGTTTTGCATTACACCAAAAGCAAATTCAATTTCTTTTTCACCCATGTAAAAAAACATAGCGGTTGTGCTTACACCCAAATCCTCAGGAAAAAGTTTTAACTCTTCCATTACATCATAAATTCTATCTATACCAAAGCTAATACCTACGCCTGGTATATCAGGTACGCCAAATAAACCAGTAAGGTCATCATATCTTCCTCCGCCGCCAATGCTCCCCATTTTAACTTCGGCTGGTGCTTTTACTTCAAAAATTACACCGGTGTAATAATTTAATCCTCTTGCCAATGTAAAATCAAAAACTAAATTAGTTTGGGGCATTGCATGGTTTTGTACAAAGGCAAGTTCCTTCATGCCTTCGGCAGCTAATTTATTATTGCCTAGCATTTCATGTAAGGCTAAAATCTTTTCTTGGTTGGTGCCAGTTATTTTTAAAAACTGTTCTATTAAATCAATTTGTTTTTGTTCTAAGCCTCTTACAACTAATTCTTCTTTTACTTTTTCTAATCCAATTTTATCTAGCTTATCTATTGCTACAGTAATATCAACTAATTTATCTTTTCCGCCGCAAGCCTCGGCTAAAGCAGCTAAAATTTTTCTACTGTTTATTCTTAATTCGTAACCTGTAATTCCTAATTGTGTAAAAACTAAGTGATAAATATTTGCCAACTCTGCCTCACAAAATAAAGAAGTGGTACCTACTACATCAGCATCGCATTGTGTAAACTCTCTATAGCGTCCTTTTTGTGGTCTATCGGCTCTCCATACTGGCTGTATTTGATAACGCTTAAATGGAAACTGTTGCCTAAGCTCATGCTGGTTCATGGCTACATAACGGGCAAAGGGAATGGTAAGGTCGTACTTCAATGCTCTTTCTGTAATATCTGCACTGTTTTTTCCTTCTAATAATTTTTCAAAACCTGCTTTAGTTTTTTCAATATTTTTTTCGTTGTGTAAGCCGTTGTTTAGTACTTTAAAAATTAGTCTATCACCTTCTTCTCCATACTTGCCCATTAGGGTTTCAAAGTTTTCCATTGCTGGTGTTTCCAACGGTTGAAAACCATACGTTTCAAAAATATTTTTTATGGAGTTAAATATATAATTGCGTTTGCGTATTACTACTGCATTAAAATCTCTTGTGCCTTGCGGTAGGCTAGGTTTACTATTCATTTAGTGTCGTTAGTTAGTCTTGTATTTTTCAATAATCTTCATACATGTTTTATCAATCAAATCAAAAACTTCATGGTATCCATCTTCTTCGCCATACCAAGGGTCAGGTACATCTTTATTTTGATTGATAAAAATTTCATTCAAAAATAAGATAACTTTTTGGGAGTTGAAATGATTGCCGCTAATTCGTTTAATATCATGCATTACATCATTTGCCATGGCATAAATAATATCGTAATTAGTAATATCAGTTGCTATAAACTTTCTACTTCTTTGATGGCTAATGTCAATACCATTTAACAGCGAAACTTTTTGACTAAGATGATGTGGTGGCTCACCTGTATGCAAACCATTTGTACCAGCACTTTCTACAATCCAATTTAATCCAGCTTCTTTTGCTTTTTGTTGTAAAATACCTTCTGCCAATGGGCTACGACAAATATTACCTAAGCAAACCATTAATATTTTCATGGGGCAAAGTTAGGAATTATGGGTTCATGGTTCATTGTTGATAGTTCATTGTTGATTGTTCATTGCAAATATTCAAGTAGCTAGTTTTCTCTCATTCTCTACCTGTTATAGTGTAACTACATCTAACATCGTACATCTACCATCGTACATTCATTTATGGAATAATTCTTACACCGCATCTTACTAACAACGACGTCGGTTTTTAATTTCTTAACACTAAAAACCAAAAACAATGAACAAGGAAACAATTTTAAAAAGTGATGTACTAGACATTCTTTTTGATAAACGAAACAAAGCTTACGGTGCATATAATTTGCGTAAATTTTACAACAATCGTTTAATAAAATCATTAGCTATAATGCTTGCTAGTGTGGTGGTTTTATCTGCTTTTACTTTTTTGCCTGAGAAAGAAAAAGAGAATGATGGAAACACTGGTATTTTGGAAACTGTAAAAGTTAATATTGCCGAAGCAAAAAAAGAACCTGAAAAAAAGAAAGAAGAACCAAAAACGGAAATAAAGCAAAAACCTGTTAACCAAGTAAAACACATTACAAACCTTAAAATTGTAAAGGATGTAATTAAAACTGATACCATTAAAGCAATTGATGATGCAGTAATTAGCACAGTAAATGTTACAGTGCCAATCACAGGCGGCCCATCAACTCCTCTACTAGTAATACCTACTGGCACAGGCTATGGTGGAGATGGTGGTGGCGATAAACCTAAACCAGTACCTGTAGTTGATATAACAAAAACCTACGAAAATGGCGAAGTAGATGTTATGCCAAGCTACCCAGGTGGTATGGATGCCTTACGCAAGTTTTTAGAAAGACATTTAGAAAATCCAAAAGAAATGGAAGAAGGCGAACAAGTAAATGTAAAAGTAAAATTTGTAGTAGCAATTGATGGTAAACTACAAAGCTTTGTTACGGTACAAGATGGCGGAGAAGAATTTAACCGAGAAGTAATGAGAGTGCTTAAAAAAATGCCTAACTGGATTCCCGGTAAAACAAAAGGTCAAAATGTGTCCGTTTTTTATACCATACCTGTAAAATTTATATTAGCAAATTAAAAATAATAAATACTTGTATTGAAGTTTTTGCAAATACTTACTCTAATTCCCCTCTCCTTTGGAGAGGGGTTAGGGGTGAGGTTAATAAAATAAAAAGTAGTAATTTGCCTATTCACAAAAACCTCATTATTTAGTAATGAGGTTTTTTAAAACATATATCATGGCTTTAGAAGAATTTGAAAAAGAACAATTATCTGATAGAGATAAAAATTTAATAAGAATGCGTAGCATTTCTAATTATGTAATGGGTGTTTTAATCATAGCTTTTGGGGTTGTGTTTATTGTTAAACCAGCAGTGCTTAAAAATTTTTTTGCACAACGAGATCCTTTGCTAATGAATATTATGGCGGGTATTTGCATTTTGTATGGCCTGTTTAGAATTTATAGAGGCTATGCACAAAATTATTTTAAGTAACAATGAAGAAAAGCACCATTACATATTTAGCAAGTGTAATAACTTGTATGTTATTACTTTTATCTTGCAATAATAATAATACACCTGTAAAGCAAGCTACCGATTCGCCAACACAGGGTACTATTAATATTTCGGTTGATGAAAGTTTTAAGCCTGTAATTGAACAACAAATAAAAATTTACGAAGCCGATTATCCGGGTACAAAAATTATAGCCCATTACAAAAGCGAAGCCGATTGTTTTAGAGATTTATACTACGATTCTGCTACCAGAATGGTAATTGTAACAAGAGGGGTATCATCTAAAGAAGCAAAATATTTTAATGATACATTAGCTTATGTGCCTTCTAGTGAGCCCATTGCTTGGGATGCTATTACTGTGGTGGTAAATAAAAACAATCCCGATACTGTTTTTTCTCAAGAAGATTTACGCAACTTGCTTACAGGAAAAGGCAACAAAAAAAATAAAATTGTATTTGATGGCTTAAATGCAACTAGTACTGTTCGTTTTATAACTGATAGTATATTAAAAGGGCAGCCTTTTGATACCGCAGTAGTAAAAGCAGCAAAAACTAGTGAAGAAGTGTTGAAATATGTAGCTGAAGATAATACGGCCATAGGCTTGGTAGGTATAAGCTGGATTGGTAACCCAGAGGAAAAAACTCAGGTAGAAATGTTAAAAAAAATTAAAATTGCGTATGTAAAGTGCAATGTTTGTGATAGTACACCGTATGTAAAACCTACACAGGCAAGCATCTTAACTAAAAGATATCCTTTGGTACGTGGTTTGTATTATATACTAAAAGAAAATTACAGTGGATTAGGAAGTGGGTTTGCAGGGTTCTTAAAATACGAAAGGGGGCAATTGGTTTTTAGAAGAGCATATTTAGGACCCAGAATGGATTTTGAAATAAGAAGTGTACGTATTAAGGAGAAGCTATAAATATTGTAGCGGAACTCCCTCTCCTTTAGGAGTTCCTGCAAAGGAACGAACGAAGTTCTTAGGGGTGAGGTAGAAAAATTATAAAAAGTTTACACAGCAGAAAAAGAATGGTATTGATAAAATTAATAACATTGTAAAGTCTTAAAAACAGCAAATAAAATGAACAAGAGCAAAATTGGAGTTTTAGTTTTCGTAGCCTTATTATTTGGCAACTTTGCTAAAGCACAAACTTTAGAAGAAGGTAGAAAACAATTGTACTATGAAAAATTTATTAGTGCAAAAACCACATTTGAAAAACTATTAGCCGCTAATCCTAATAATGTGGATGCAGCGTATTGGTTGGGGCAAACACTAATTGCCGATAACGATAACAAAGATGTAGCAGCTGCAAAAGCTTTGTATTTAAAAACATTGGCTGCTAATAGCAATAGTGCATTATTAACAGCAGGTGTGGGTCATATGGAATTACTTGAAGGTAAAACTGCCGATGCCCGTAATCGTTTTGAAACAGCTATTAGCTTAAGTGGTGGTAAAAATGCAGCCGTATTAAATGCTGTAGGCTTTGCCAATGCCGATTTTGATAGCAAACTTGGCGATGCTAATTATGCCATTGATAAATTAAAACAAGCTACTGCTTTAAAAGGTATGAAAGATCCTGATGTATGGACAAACTTAGGCGATGCCTATCGTAAAATACAAGATGGTGGTGAAGCAAAAACTGCTTACGAAAAAGCGTTGGAATTAGACCCTAAGTATGCTAGAGCAAAATACCGTATTGGTCGTATATTTCAAACACAAGGCCAACAGCAAGAAGAAATTTACATGAAGCACTACAATGATGCTATTGCTTTAGACCCTAGCTATTGCCCAGTGTATTTTACATTGCAACAATATTATTATTCTATTAACGTAAATAAAAGTGCTGATTATTTAGAAAAATATTTAGGCTGCAAAGGAGCTGATGAGCCTAATGCTTGTTACCTACGTACGGCTTTAAAAGCTGCACAAGGGCAATATCAAGGTGCTATTGATAAGGGTAAAGATTGTATTGCGGCTGGAGATAAAAACCCTAAAATTTGGGGTATCCTTGCTTATCAATATAATAAAATTGGCGATTCTGTAAATGCTAAATTATATTTTGAGGAATTTTTCAAAAGAGAAAATGCTAATAAAATAGGTTCTGCAGATTACGAAACCTATGCCATGGTTTTATTAAAATTCCCTGGCAACGAAACTTTAGCAGGTACATACATTGATAAAGCAGTGGAATTAGCTAAAACCGAAGAAGAAAAAGTAGCCTTATTAAAATCTTTAGCATCTACCTACGAAAAGCGTAAGCAATTTAAGGATGCAGCAGATTGGTACAAAAAGTTAGTAATGGTTCGTAAAGCACCTACAAAAAATGATTTATACAATGCTGGTTACAATTACTATCGTATTGGGCAATACAACCCATCCATTGAAATGTTTAATCTTTATGCTCAAAAATATCCAGAAGATATATTTGGTCACTACTTTTTAGGAAAAGCTAATTGGGGAATCGATACTTTGATGACCGCAGGTTCTGCAAATCCTTTCTTTGAAAAAGCAATAGCAGTAGGAGAAGCAGCACCAGATAAATCAAAGGTTAAAAACCAATTAGTAGGTAGCTATAAGTATATGATTGCTTATAACGCCAATATTAAAAAAGATAAAGCTGTAGCCATTGCATATTGCGATAAGGCATTAGCTATTGACCCTGCTGATGCCGAGGTGATTGGTAATAAAGATGCGATAAGTAAAATGAATTTTAATACTGCACCTACAAAACCAGCACCAAAAACTACCACTCCGGTGAAAACAAAAACGCCGGTAAAAAAAAACTAACGCCAAAACCAAAACCAAAGGTAAAAGCTAAATAAACCATAAATAAAACCCCGTAATAAACAACATTACGGGGTTTTTGTTATTGCCTATGGAATATTGAATAAGCTACCTTATTTTTGCTGAATAGTATATACAATATCATAAAGAATATGCATTTGTTTTTCCTTCAAGCCAATACCAATAGTGCAGCAAATTATTTGCCTATAGCCTTACAGTTATTATTTGCCGTTGGGCTTGTGACTTTTATTATGGTTTTATCTAATTGGCTTGGGCCAAAACGTGTAACTGATGACAAACTCCAAAATTTTGAAAGCGGTATAGATATAAAGGGAAATGCCCGTCAACCCATGGCAATTAAGTATTTTCTAGTAGCCATTTTATTTGTTTTGTTTGATGTGGAGGTAATATTTTTCTATCCTTACGCCGTTAATTTTAAGGAATTGGGTTGGCAAGGTTTTATGGCTGTTGTAATGTTTGTTAGTTTATTTATTATAGGGTTTATCTATATAATTAAAAAAGGGGCATTAAAGTGGGAAGATTAAAGAAATTAAATAATTAGCAAATGGGGTAATTTGATAATTGTGTTCAAATAAAGAGTTTCATTATCAAATTATCGAATTATTAAATTATCAAATTATGAGTCGTCCAGTACAATATAACAACACAGTAAAATTTGAAGGTATTCCGGAAGGATACATGGGCGAAGGCTTTATGGCTACCAATTTTGAAAAAGTAGTAAGCTTGGCTCGTAAAAATAGTATTTGGCCAATGCCGTTTGCTACAAGCTGTTGTGGCATTGAGTTTATGGCAACAGCTGCAAGCCATTACGATATTGCCCGTTTTGGTGCAGAACGTATGAGTTTTAGCCCACGCCAATGCGATTTGTTATTGGTAATGGGTACTATTTCAAAAAAAATGGCTCCTGTGTTACGCCAAGTATATTTACAAATGGCAGAGCCACGTTGGGTAATGGCAGTAGGTGCTTGTGCAAGTAGCGGTGGTATTTTTGATACCTATTCGGTGTTACAAGGGATAGATCAGATAATACCTGTAGATGTGTATGTACCAGGTTGCCCACCAAGACCAGAAGCTTATATTGATGGATTTCTGAAAATACAAGAGTTGGTTAACGCAGAAGGATTAAGAAGAAGACATAGTGATCAATATAAAGAGTTATTAGCTGGGTACGGAATACAATAAATGCGTAAACAAAATGGAAATAAAACACCCTAGCTTAATAAAACGTGTTCAATCAATATTAATTGACACAATAATAATGGTTGCTTTAATGTTTTTAGCAGCTTGGGTACTAGAAAAATTTAATGTAGGAGATGATGAAGAGAGTGGATTAATAAAAGCAATTATTTTTATTTGTATTTGGGGAATTTATGAGCCACTTTCTATGACACTTGGAAGCACTATTGGAAATTATTTGGTAGGAATTAAAGTGAGAAAACACAGTAGTTATAATAGTAGAATTAATATCTTTCAAGCGTATATCAGATTTGTAGTAAAGGTGTTACTAGGATGGATATCATTTATTACTATTGGTATGAATGCGGAAAGAAGAGCAGTTCATGATTTTGTTTCAGGAAGTGTTATGATTGAAAAAAAATAAATTTAGAATTTTAGGTAATGATTTTAGATAATACATTTATAAAAGAAAAACTAACTGCAAAATTTGGCGATGCTCTTACCAATTGGCAAGAGCCTTTTGGTATGCTTACTTTTACTGCACCAGCCGATTTAAATTTAAAAGTGCTACAGTTTTTGTATGATGATGAGGAATTAAAATTTCAATTTTTAACCGATTTGCAAGCGGTACATTATCTAGAGCAAAAAGGGCAGGAGTTAGCTGTGGTATATCATTTACATAACTTAATTGCCAATGTTAGGCTACGCTTTAAAGTTTTTGTTCCTATAGAAAAGCCAGATGTATTTAGTGCAACAGCATTATATCAATCGGCAAATTTTATGGAAAGAGAAACGTACGATTTTTTTGGAGTAAACTTTGTGGGGCATCCAAATTTAATACGCATATTAAATGTTGATGAAATGGATTATTTTCCAATGCGTAAAGAATTTCCGTTGGAAGATCAAACAAGAATTGATAAAGATGATGAAATGTTTGGACGTTAAACATTTTGTATTAAAATAAAAACAATGGTAGAAACTGGAGAACATATTTTATTACCCGAAGGCTCAATAGAAAAGCAAACTACAACGCTTAATCTTGGTCCTACACATCCGGCAACGCATGGTGTATTCCAAAATATTTTGGAATTAGATGGCGAACGTATTATGTCAGCTGTATCCACAGTTGGTTATATTCATAGAGCTTTTGAAAAATTAGCAGAACGTAGACCTCTTAATCAAATAACACCCATTACAGAAAGGTTAAATTATTGTTCATCTCCTATAAACAATATGGGATGGCATTTAACTTGCGAAAAATTATTGGGCATACAAACACCAAAAAGGGTTGATTACTTACGTGTAATAATAATGGAATTGGCTCGTATTGCCGATCATTTAATTTGTAATAGCATTGTAGGAGTTGATAGTGGGGCATTTAGTGGCTTTTTATACGTAATGCAATTTAGAGAACTAATTTACGAAATATATGAAGAAGTATGTGGCTCCCGTCTTACTACTAATATTGGGCGTATTGGCGGTTTTGAACGCAATTTCACAAATGCGGCGTTCGAAAAACTAGAAAAGTTTTTAGATAAAAAAAGCGGCTATGCACCTACGTTAAAGGAGTTTGAAAACTTATTTAACCGCAACCGTATTTTTATGGAACGTACTATTGGTTGTGGACCAATTACTGCCGAAAGGGCATTGAACTATGGCTTTACTGGCCCTAATTTACGTGCCGCAGGTGTAGATTATGATGTGAGAGTGCATACGCCATACAGTAGCTATCAAGATTTTGATTTTACTATACCTGTAGGTACTACG
>JAGNRZ010000248.1 GCA_017988335.1 Ferruginibacter sp. | reverse complement strand
TATGAGGGTTTTAAATATTCTCATGCATCAGTGATGTACAATGCGTTAGAAGAGATACCTCAAATTAAAAAGCTAGTACAAGTAGGTATAAGAGATTATTGCGAAGAAGAATATCATTACATTAGTAACAGCAATTTTAGAGTAGTTACCTATTTTGATAAAGACATAAAAGAACGCCAATACGAAGGGCAACAATGGAAGTTTATTGTAGATGAAATGGTGAGCCATTTGCCACAAAATGTGTTTATTAGTTTTGATATTGACGGGCTTGATCCCAAACTTTGCCCACATACAGGTACGCCAGTACAAGGTGGTTTTGAAACTGAGCAAATATTTTATCTATTTAAAAGAGTATTGCAAAGCGGCAGAAAGCTAATAGGTTTTGATTTAAATGAAGTAGGTGTAAGCCAAGATGAGTGGGATGAAAATGTAGGAGCAAGATGTTTGTTTAAGTTGTGTAATTTACTGGTGGCAAGTAATAGTTAGTCAGTGGTCAGTGTTGTCAAAAATTATGATGTACAAGTTTAATATTAAAAATGATAAAACTGATATTGAACTAGCTTTATTGAGAGCTATTTTATCTGTTGCTGCAGTAGCATCATATGTCTATCCTAATGATAAGTATCCTCTTATTAGTTATGTTGTATCAATCCTCTTGATTGTGGTTGCAATTTTTATGAAGAGAATAATTGCAAAGCTCAAAATGGATAAAATATATCTAGTTTTGATAGCGGCTTTACTCCTTTTTATTGTTTCTGGACAAATAGGTTTACCTATAATAATGTTATGTTATGGCTTTCTATTAAAATTAAATAAGAAGGAAGGGTATATAGCTGTTAATGAAATTGGAGTATTGATAAAAACTCCTTTTTCATTTAAAACTTATTATTGGGAAGAATTTAACCATGTGGTTTTAAAAGATGGGTTATTATCTTTAGACTTAAAAACAAATAAAATAAGATATATAAGTATAGATGACAATATAGATGAAATAGAATTTAATACATATTGTGACGGGCAATTAAAAAACCTAAAAAATCCTTAAATTCATTATGGAATTTTTCAACAGTAGCATCTTACCCAAAAACTACTGTTATGAATAGCAAATTTTCCCTTCAAGTAGTTCATCCAGCATTTGAGCTATTGAAAAAATCAGCCAAAATTTTACATTTTATTGCCGCTGCCGCCATTTTACTAAATGCTTGGCACGACTGGCAAGTGCACAACGAAAGTCTAGTGCTTAGTATTACACAAGCCATACTAGGCATTGATATTTTATTGCTTGTATTTTTTACTGGTAATTTGCTTATGGAAAGTCCTAAACTTAATTTAATATTTAGATTTATTGAAACAATAGTACTGTTGGCAATTGCAATTTCTTTACTAATGATTGGACATACTGTAATAGGTTTGTTGCATATAGCCGCTGCTATTGGTTACTATATTTTATTGCATAGAGAAGCTAGGGTTTTACGCAATGAAGATGTAGAAATTAAAGCCACTGGCATTCTAATACCTAATTTGTTAAAAGATGTAGAAATTAGTTGGGCTGATGTTAAAACCATTATTCCGCAGTACCACAGTGTAGTTATAGAAACCCTCAAAAACAAACGTATTCAATTTGATTTACGTAAAAATTTAAAAATTGATGAATTGGAGCAGATTAACGATTTTTGCAGCAAACATTTAATTGTTCGTTGATGGTTGATAGTTGATAGTTGTTCGATTGGAACTCCTAACCACCAACGATCAACGAACAACCACCAACCACCAACCAATAACATTATGGTATTAACAAGCAGTCCTTTTATACTTTACTCCGATGGCAATGGCAATATTTTTGAAGATACATCTTTATATGTAACAGGGCGTAGTGGCTGGGATGCTGTGCCTGTAGCTGCCGAAGATTGGATTGAACTACCCGATGGTGGAAATTTATACGAATTACCTGGCAGAAGAGGTATTGGTATTGATGTACAAACTGGCGAAATGCGTTTATGTGAAAAAGGTTGGGCTGTAGCTGCATTTATTCCGCCTGCACATACAGGCTTGTACATGGCTGCTTACGAAACTGCTGAAGATGCACCCACACTTCCTTTATTTTGTTACACTGCTGCTGGTTGGTTAAATGAAAAGTTTTATGTACCTGCGGTACGTATTGAGCAAGATATTCGACAAGAATGTGCTGGATACGATCAAGAAAAAATTGAAGAAGGCACTAAAAATTTATTAGCGGCTTATCCTAATAATCGCTTAGTAAAGCATTTAATGGAAAACTGTTGCATGACGTACACTTGCCCTGCTGCCAGAAATTTTGCATTAGGTAGATGGGAGTGTCCTGTACCAGCAAGCCCTGCATGCAATGCAAATTGTATTGGCTGTATCAGCTTTCAACCGCAAGAAGAAACCATTGTTAGTACACAAGATAGATTAACCTTTAAACCTACTGCCGAAGAAATTGTAGAATTTACAGTACCGCATTTAGAAACAGCACCTTTCCCCTTAGTTAGTTTTGGGCAAGGTTGTGAGGGCGAACCTTTACTAATGTGGGAAACCATTAGAGAAGCTATAATTGAAATACGTAAGCATACCCAAAAAGGAAGCATAAATATTAATACCAACGGTAGTAAGCCAGATGCTGTAAAAGCATTGTGTGAAGCAGGTTTAAATAGTATGAGAGTAAGCACTAATAGTGCAAGAGAAAGCATTTACACTCCTTATTATCGCCCCAATAATTATACGTTTAACGATATTATAGAAAGCTTAAAAATTGTACGTAGTTATGGTGGGTGGACAAGTATTAATTATTTTGTTTTCCGCGGTATGACGGATAGTGTAGAAGAATATGAAGCGTTAAGAAAGTTAATAAAAGAAACAGACTTATGTATGATTCAATGGCGTAATTTTAATATTGACCCCGATTGGTATTTGGG
>JAGNRZ010000106.1 GCA_017988335.1 Ferruginibacter sp. | reverse complement strand
TATCTCCATGGAGAAGGTACAGCACTATGAGCTGTTCCAGCAGTATAAGTGCTTATGGCATCAAACCAACCTGCAGATAAACCTCCAGCAGGGCCTGTAAATGTTCCATTATTGTATTTATAAACATTTACAATTTTACCGTTTGGTGCTTTTAAATGAATAATTAAATCGCCAGGATATTGCGATGGCATATTTAACTTAACCGATACCTCAGCTAAGTTTCCATTTGCAGGAATACCAGCAATATTCAAATTAGTACTAACACCATTAGCTGTATTATCTGGTACAGCTAAATTAAGAGCTGCTGCAGATGTGGCTGTAACTACAGTAGAAGTTATTGAAGAACTCTTCAATAATACTGCAGGATCACCTAAACACATATTAACAGGGTTAGGGGTTACTGAAGGTGCAGGAGGAGTATAGTTAACAACAACGCTACTTGTACCTATACAACCTGTAGTAGTATCTGTAATACTTACTGTGTATGTAGTTAAAGTAGTAGGTGCTGCATATACAGTTGTGGTATTTCCACCAGTGTAAGGTACCGTTGCGGTTGCATTAGTATATAAACCAGTAGTAGGAGCCCAACTGTAAACCCAGTTTTGTGTACCTGGTACAACACCTGGAGTAGTGTAATTAATAATTAAATCCCACTTAGTTAAGTTACCAACATCAGGAGCACCAGCATCGTAAGCAGCTAAAGTCCAGTTACCATTTGCATTAGCACCTGTTAAGTTGTTAACAAAAGAAGCAGTATTTGTTGTTGTAGGATCAAATCCAACTGGACCTCCAGATAAAGTATATGTATTAGGAGGGAAAGTAACGTTAAATGTTACACCAGCAGCATCCATTTTCCAAGTATTTGTAAATGGAGCCGTACCTGTTGAGATTGAGGTAGTGCCAAGTGTGCTAAATGCTGTATTAACATAGTTTGCACCAGGGCCATTTGCATAACCACCAATTGCATCTATATTAATAACTGAATTGTTTGGTGCTTTTAATACCGCAACAATATCATTTACGTAAGCATGTGTAGCATTTAATCTTGCAACTACGCTTGTAATAGTAGCATTAGCAGGAATACCTGTAACCGGAATTACATTACTAGCTGCTGTTGCTGGTCTATTAGGGAATGCACCCTCTGGAATAGGAACATTAATAGTACCTGATGTAAACGTAGCACTTCCAGGAACTGGAGGAGCTACTGAACCAACTACTAATTGTGTGCCATTAATACCAGCAACACCACCACAAACAGGACCCACAGGAGTAATGCCTGCACTTGGTAATGGGTTGATAGATAATTTAGCAGGTTGAGATGTAGAACCAGCAACAGGAGCACATAAACCACCAACTGTACAACGATACCAATTATTATTTAATAAAGCCGAAGTTGGATTGATTGTTAAAGTAGGTGTAGTTTCACCACTATATGGTGCACCAGCCGCAATATTTGTCCAAGGACCTGTAGCACTTGCTGCCACTTGCCATTGATATGTTATTGGACCAGCACCAGTAGCCGTAATGCTAAATGTAGCAGTTGAACCAGCACATACGGTAATTGGAGAAGGTTGTGTAGCTACCAATGCACGTTGATTTACAACAACTGTATAACTTGCTTGACGAGTACAACCAACACCATTGTTATGAGTAACAGTATAAGTTGTAGTTACAGCAGGTGAAGCACCAACTGGGTTTGTAGTTGTGCTATTTAAACCTGTAGCAGGTGTCCATAAGAATGTACCACCAGTTATTGTAGTAGTTACCGAACCTGTAAAGGTTATACTATAACCGCCAGTTAAAGTACCAATATCTCCTCCACCATCGTCAGTTACAAATAATTTCCAACTTCCGTTGAAATCACCTGTGAAACTTGCCAAAGTTGGAGTTGGTTGAGTGATTACACCAGGACCAGGAGCAGGGAAATTATCTGGTTCGTTACCAATACCACCTACAACATTTGTAGGTCTATAAGTGCCAGTAACTATATTACCAGTAGCTGGGAATGCCGCAGCACCATCTTGTAATGTAATTGTTGAATTAACAAAATCACCTGAACTTCCAACATCAGACATTAATATAACGTTTTGACCAGTTGGTGATTGTAATAATACATCCACATCACTTGTCCATGTATGGTTCATGCCATTCAACTTAACCGACTGTACGGTTATACCCGATGTAGGGAAACCAGCAACAACTAAGTTACATGGATATACACTAGCAGGAGCTCCTGCATTTGTACCTGTACCTGTACCAGGTATATTCATTGTACCTGTACATGTAGAGCTTATTGTTTGTACACCAAAACCTTCACTTGCAGTTAACCTTGTAGGGTCACCAGCACATATTGGAGCGTTAGGGTCAGCAATAATAATCATTGGAGCAGATGCTTGGAAGTTAACTACAGCAGTTGCAGAAGTAACAGCAGCACAACCACCACTTACTTGCACCACAGCTCTGTAATAAGTTGTAGCAGAAATGTTAGTAGATGTATAAGTTGTTAAACCAGCAGTACCAGGTATTAAAGTCCAAGGACCACCTAAAGCAGGTGCACTTTCCCAGTTAACTACAGTACCTACATGACCACTCAATGTTAATAAAGTACTATTTGTAACACCACAAACATTTGTACTTGCAGGGTTAATAGCACCACCCACAGAAGCAGCAACAACAGTTAATGTAGCAGGATTAGAAGCTATTCCACCTGTACAATCAACAGTTGTCATAAAGCAACGATATTGATTACCATTTAAACCAATAGCAGTTGGGTTAATAGTCATAGTAGCAGTACCAACATTGCTATAAGGAGCAGTATTTGTTAAGTTAGTCCATGTAGCACCTACTAACAATTGCCATTGGTATGTAATAGCATTTGAAGCATTTGCCACAACTCCAAAGTTTACGCTACTTCCAACACAAGTTGTAACATTTGTAGGGTGAGTACTAACTGTAGGACAACCAGCCAAAATTGGAGTAATTGGCGTAGTTATAGTTTTGCAATTAAATGTTCTAGCCGTGTTGTCTAACAAACAAGTTGTAGTAACAACATTACCAGGAAATGCATTTGCATTAACAGTAACTGTAAAGTCTGCAGTAAATGTACCATTAGCAGCCATACTTACAGGCCAAGTAATTACACCTGCACTATGTGTACCACCATTAGTTGCACTTACAAACGTAACGTTTGCAGGCAATGTAGTACGCATTGTGTAACCTGTAATAGCTGTACCGCTACAAGTACTTGCAGTATTTGTATAAGTCATGTTTTGACCAGCAGGTATTGAAACAACACCTGTAGTCATATTAACTTGAGACTTAGGAGTACCATCTGGCGTTTGGTCACTTGAGCTTGCCGCAGAACCAGAAGAAGCAAAAAAGCCCATTTGTCTTTTTGCAAAAGCTCTCCAAATTGCACAAGAGAATTGACCGCCATATAATAATGTGTCGGCAGCTAACCATGCATTTCTATGGTCAACAAAACTAGTTCCACAAGGCACTAGTTTCATAGCTTGCATAGCAATACGCATGGCTGCAATATTACCAGTAGTACCATTACCACCAGCAGCACTATTGTAATAAATAGTAGGACTTATTGTACCAGCTTGTTGTATAATAGCCCAAGTGGCTTCCCATGCTACAGCACACCAGTGCTCACCACGGTCGTGTACTTGAGCTGGTAAAACAGCTAAGAACATTTTATTATTAATAGCTAAATCGGTACTGTAGCGTTGGCTTCTAATTCCAACACCTGTAGTAGCTTGGTTTAAAGCAAAAGTACCAATACCTCTACCTACTAAACCAGTGTTTACATTAGCAGCAGCCCAATCTTGTGTAAACATCAATCCAATATAATCACTTATTCCCTCACCAGCTGATTCGCCATTGTTTACACAACCAGTTTGGTTAGTAGAGCTACCCATTAAACGGTTACTAACACCATGCCCAAATTCATGAGCAATAATGCCGTTATCTACATCACCATCTCTTGTAGGAGAAGATAATGTCCATAAATACATTTGCATTCTACCACTACCACCATCACCTGGTGTAGCAAAGTTTGCGTTGTTAGAACCACTACCATCTTGAGCTTCGCCCAATACATGGTCGCCACCATTACCACCTCTTCCAAAGTTATCTGATTGGAAATTACGGGCAACTTCATTAAATCCATGAGTGTATAATACATCATGTAAAATGTTGTTGTAGTAAAATAAGTTGGTAACGTTGAACGATTGGTTATTAGCCATACTACCAGTAGTACCACCACCAGTAACAGGGTCTGCAGTATAATCTGGAGCATTACCAAAAGCACTAAAAGTTAGTGTAGGTAAAGCTGTAGTAGATGTTGCAGAACGAGTAGGGTCACCAGCATTATTATTGTTTCTATCATGATAAGCCCATACGTTATTACCTCTTGTATAGTTGTAATCTGTATTACTTGCATCTGTATGCCAGTTTTTAGTAACAGCATTTGCAAAAGATGCAGGAACATTTGTCCAAGGGTTGTTAACGATAGTGCTATTACCCGGTGCAGTACCTGGGAAAGTACCTGGCATAAATGTTGGAGCCTCGTAAGGAACCGGAATTACACGATATGAAGCATTGTTTACTAAACTTGGGCTTACAGTACCATTTTCAATTCTAGTAACTCTAGAAAAATCAAATGGATTGCTACCCATTGTAGCTTGGTTATGCTTTTCACCAAATACATGTGTGTGATTTGGATCATCCCAATTACAAGAAACTGTTAAGTTGTTTTCGCCAAGGATTGAACCATTAGCGGCGTCAACAAAAATTTCCCAATAATCAGAAGTTGTTTTAGGAATGTAATACACAAACCAGCCTAATTTAAATGAGTTCTCATTGTCAGTTGGGAACCACATTAATTGGGCTGTTACATTTTCTCTTGATACACCTAAATTGCCAAACTCAACTTTGCGTCCCATTTCTTTAGTAGAAATTGGAGCTAATGAGCCAGCAGGGCTAAAGCCTTTTGCAGCCATAGCCGCCATTACCGCACTTTCTGCAGTTTTAGCAGGCATACTAGAGTTAACCTTGCTTTCAATATCAGCAATTCTAGTACCCATAACAGATGCCAAAGCATTGTTTTTGTAAGCAATAGCTTGCGTTTTATTGTAAACAGGAATACCTTGATAGGTTTGTTGTAAGTAGATGTAGCGTACGCCAATGGTTTTATCTACATAACTATACGTAACCATAAGGTTATTTAGGTCATCAGCCGTTAAGCCAATAGCCGTTCGATTTGCACTTACAATTTGAAGTGCTGCATTTTTTTCAACGTCGAATGATTGAGCCATACTGACAATGGCACACCAGAACGTCATTAAAAAGAGCAAAATTTTCTTCATAATTTTTAAATTAAATTGGTTTTTTTACTTGTTTGTGTTTCTTTCTGTTTCGTCTTTTAATAATTGTTTTTAATGATTATAAAATGGGGTTAATACAAAGTTGAAAATGATATATTGAATACGTTATATATTGTTTTTTGATGTATGGGATAATAGCGGCTATAGGATTGGTATAGTTTTGAAAAAATAAATTTAATGATTTGTTATTAGCCATTAATGTTAGCAGTTGTATTTGAGCTGGAAAATTACAGTTTTTTTTAGAAACAAAGCAAAAAATATTATAGTAAATACTATTAAATTAAAATTTTGTATAATATATTTTGAGTAATGTGTTTTTTGTGATTTTTTTTGCCATTTTGTAATGCTATATATAATAAATAGTTACTCATTTTTTTGCGTTACAATCTGCTTCCCTTACCTTTGCAGCCTAAAAAAGTTGCCCATAGCTTAGCCTATACAAGAGTGCGATGCTAATGCAGTTCCACAAAGGGTTACAGCTGGGTTCACAAATAAAAAACAATTTTTATGGTAGAAATTAAACCAGACGAAATTTCGGCGATATTACGCCAACAATTAAGCAATTTTAATGCAGGAGCTAGCCTTGAAGAAGTAGGTACTGTATTGCAAGTGGGTGATGGTATTGCCCGTATTTACGGCTTAAACAATGTACGCAGTGGGGAACTTGTAGAATTTGAAAATGGGGTAAAAGCAATTGCCTTAAACCTTGAAGAAGATAATGTGGGGGTGGTTTTAATGGGAGATAGCGGCGAAATTAAAGAAGGTGCCAAAGTAAAGCGTACTGGTCAAATTGCTTCTATAATGGTAGGTGATGGCATGAGTGGCCGTGTTATTAACACATTAGGTGAGCCAATTGATGGTAAAGGACCCATTAAAGGTGAATTATACGAAATGCCTTTGGAGCGTAAAGCACCTGGGGTAATTTTTAGAGAGCCAGTAAAAGAGCCTTTACAAACAGGTATTAAGGCTATTGATGCTATGATTCCTATTGGACGTGGACAAAGAGAATTGGTAATTGGTGACCGTCAAACTGGTAAAACTGCCATTTGTGTAGATACCATTATTAATCAAAAAGAATTTTACGAAGCAGGTAACCCTGTTTATTGTATATATGTTGCTATTGGGCAAAAAGCTAGTACCATTGCTGGTATTATGAAAACTTTAGAAGAAAATGGAGCAATGGCTTATACAACTATAGTTGCTGCAAGTGCTGCTGATCCTGCTCCTCTTCAATTCTATGCTCCATTTGCTGGCGCTGCTATTGGTGAGTTTTTTAGAGATACTGGTCGTCCGGCTTTAATTATATATGATGATTTAAGTAAACAAGCGGTGGCTTACCGTGAGGTATCTTTATTACTTCGTCGTCCACCAGGTCGTGAGGCCTACCCAGGTGATGTATTCTATTTACATAGTCGTTTATTAGAAAGAGCGGCAAAAGTTATTGCAAAAGATGAAATAGCTGCACAAATGAATGATTTACCTGCGTCTATTAAACATTTAGTAAAAGGCGGTGGTAGTTTAACAGCATTACCAGTTATTGAAACTCAAGCTGGTGACGTATCTGCTTATATTCCTACAAACGTAATTAGTATTACAGATGGACAAATTTTCTTAGAAAGTAATTTGTTTAATGCAGGTATTCGTCCAGCCATTAACGTTGGTATTTCGGTTAGCCGTGTGGGTGGTAATGCACAAATTAAGTCAATGAAAAAAGTGGCTGGTACATTAAAGCTTGACCAAGCCCTTTACCGTGAGCTTGAAGCTTTCTCAAAATTTGGCGGAGACCTTGATGCTGCTACAAAAAATGTAATTGATAAAGGTGCAAGAAATGTGGAAATATTAAAGCAAGCACAGTACACACCATTTAGTGTAGAAAAGCAAGTAGCTATTATTTATTTAGGTACACAAGGCTTATTAAAAAATGTAGCTGTTAAAAATGTAAAAGCATTTGAAGAACACTTTTTAATGGAAATGGCAAATAAACATCCTGAAATTTTAAAAGAGTTTAAAGCAGGTAAGTTAGAAGAAAAGAGTTTGGAAAAAATGACGGAATTGGCAAATCAACTAACTCCTCAGTACAAATAATTTTAGTTTTAAAAATTTAAGCCCCGAAATTTCGGGGCTTTTTTAATTTTGTGCATTGTATGACGAAAGTAACAAAAAATATAAAGTGGATAATTGTAGGCATTCCAATATTACTATTCTTCTTGTTTTTTTCTTGTACGTACAATGAAGATAAAAAAAATGAAACAGCTACATCTAACAACGATTCAGTCTTAATTCAACTAGGTCGTTATCTTTTTTACGATAGGCGTTTATCCGTAAACGAAACCAAAGCTTGTGCAACCTGCCATGCACAATCATTTTCATTTACGGATAGTTATACTAGAAGCATAGGTGCATTAGGCGATTTGCACCAGCGTAATGCAAAGCCATTAATTAATCTACTACCCAATACATATTTTACTGCTGCCGATTCGTCCATCACTTCATTAGAGCAACAAATGAATAACCCTATGTTTAATCAACATCCAGTAGAAATGGGGATGATGGGTAATGAAGAAACAATATTAGCTAAATTTAAAAAAGATAATCTTTATAAAAAATTATTCAGAGCTGCATTTCCAACCCAATCCAACCCTGTTTCAATAGCAAATATTAAAACAGCCATTGCTCAATTTGAAAAAACAATTGTATCAACGAATGCACCTTTTGATGAATATAAAAGAGGAGATTCCACTGCATTAACTAAAGAGCAACTACAAGGCATGAATCTTTTTTTCTCAAGTACATTAAAGTGTGGTAATTGCCATGGCGGCGATTTTTTTGCAACACCAATACTAAAGCAAGCTGATGGTAAAACCGATTTTTATTATAATATTGGTTTGTACAATTTGAACGATAATTATCCTGCTTATGACCAAGGTTTATTTGAAAAAACCAACAATGAACATGATAAAGGAAAATATAAAGTACCCACCTTACGAAATCTTGCTTTTACAGCTCCTTATTTTCATGATGGTAGTGCTGCTACATTAGAAGATGTGATAAGTGTGTATCAACAAGGAGGTAGATTAACTACAACAGGAATTTATAAAGGTGATGGCAAAACCAATAAGTATAAAAGTAATTTGATTACAGGTTTCTCATTAACTTTACAGCAACAAAAATCTTTAATTAGCTTTTTATTTTCTTTATCCGACAGTTCAGTATTAACAAATTCAGATTATGCCAATCCATTTAAAGATGATGAAACAACGCATTAGTCTTATAACTTTTTTATCAACAATTTTTATTGTTGTTATGGTATCATGTACCAATAATCAATTAACAAATACCAAGCATAATAATTATGATGATGACGCAAAAAATGCAATCGTATTTGATCATTTAGATAGCTTGAATACCTTCCCATTTTTAACAACTAGAGTGAATAATATTGCTACTGTATTAGCAAGTAATACTCCTGTACTTTTATGTGGCGACAGTCTTTCCGAAAACCAACGAAAAGCAGAAATGATTGCAATAAAAGACTCTGCATTTACTAATTTCTTTTTTGACCCTTTTACCAAAAAACCTTTTAGAAACGAAATATTTGGAGTGTATCCTGCAAGAGAAAGTGATATGCCAAAAATGAAAACTGCTTACAATCTTGCTACCACCTTTCGTGTAGAAATGTATAACTATGCTTTAAATAATACATCCATTGCATTGGTAGATGTAGCTCAGCAAAAAGTATTGCATCGATATTATTTATCACAAACTCAACCTGATATTTCTGAGGCATTAAAAAAAATTGCCACTACAATCGCTATTGAATCAAAAGAAGTGCAAAATGCCTTAGGAGTAAAACCAACGGAAAAAGATGCCCTAATGGCAAGTACTAAAACTTCTTTAAATCGTAGTAGATGTGAAAGAAGTCGACATTTATGCGTAGCACCTACATTTGTAAAAGGCGATAAAGCATTGTGGGCAATTGTAGATTTAACAGAGCATCGCCTTGTAGGCATCCGCTGGACAAATGTGGGTACACCAGGGCCTGCCGATAAATTAATAACTGAAAAAAAATTACAAGATGATAAAATAACCAGTTGCTTTTGTGAAGTAGAACAAAAGCTAAACAAAAACGGCTGGGATATGAAGTACATGCTTACTAGTAGCGATGGGTTAAGAATTAACGATGTAACATATAATGGTAAACCAGTTTTAAAAAGTGCGAAGCTTGTAGATTGGCATGTAAGCTATAGCGGTACAGATGGCTTTGGATATAGCGATGCAGTTGGTTGTCCTTATTTTTCTCAAGCTGCAGTGGTAGCATGGGAGCCGCCCAAAACTGCAATACTTACAAATGATAAAAATGAAAGTATTGGGTTTGTATTGGAGCAAACGTTTAGAAGCGAAGGATGGCCTACAGCTTGTAATTATAATTATCGGCAGCGATACGAATTTTATAACGATGGCAGCTTTAGAGTAGCATGTGCAAGTATTGGTCGTGGTTGTGGAAATACTGGCACTTATCGACCTGTTTTTCGAATTGCATTTGCTGATGAAAAAAGCAATTTTTATCAATGGCAAAACAATGCTTGGGCTCAGTGGCAAACAGAGAAATGGAATGAACAAAACAGTCTTTCATCTTTTACGCCAGAGGGGTACATGTATAAAATTGGAGGAACAGGTACTAATTATTTTATGGAACCAGGCAAAGGACAATTTAATGATGGAGGCAGAGGTGATTTTAGTTATGTATACGTTACTAAAAATGCCGCCGAAAAAAATGAAGGCGAAAACGATTTACCAACAATTGGCCCATGTTGTAATAACGATTATCATCAAGGCCCCGAAAAATTTATTGAACCAACGCCAGAAAATATTCAAAATACAGTGGCGGCGGCGGCGGCTACTGGTTATCAGATTATTGAAGGAATGGAAGCATACAAAGTTGATACCATTGATAATACTGCCAATTTAGATGAGATGAGAAATTTACTTAATCACTATAATAGTGAAATTAGAGCAGGATTATGTACCCCTGATCTAGTGGGTAATTCTGGTAGTTATGCAAATGCTATGGCAAATAACCAAGCTAATGAAGAAATCATTAATAATCTTACTTTACAAGTAATTCACACTGTGCAATCTCAATTAGTAGAAACTATTTTAGATATGGCAGTTTATGGGGATAAGAATCAAGGGATTCCTGTGAGTGAAAGAGAGTATGGCTATTTTGAATTACTAGACAATTCCTTAAATGATAAAGCTATTTGGGCTAAGATGATTGAGAGCGACAAAGAAATTGGGATGATTGCTCCTAAAAATATTGAAGGTTTTAATTTTATAAGAAAGAAACTCGGATTGGCTCCCATTACTGAATTAAACCAAGACCTTGTTTACGGGATGATGGGACTGGTTAATGAAGGTGAGCATGTTAGTAAAAGCAATATAGCAAAAAC
>JAGNRZ010000007.1 GCA_017988335.1 Ferruginibacter sp. | reverse complement strand
GGTTAAGGTTTGAGGCAGTAAATTACTAAATAAACTCGAAATCCCAAAATAAAGGGGTGATAATCAATATGTTTATAGCAATTTTTTAGTAAACGATTTTTAAAATTTTATAAATGACTAATTTTCAATTATATACAATAAATACAAAATATGTAATATATTACTTGTAATAATATTACTTTTATTTTTAGATGAAGAAACTACAGCCGTTTTTTACCAAAAACCTTTTAAAATGGAATGCTACATATAATAAAAGGCAAATGCCTTGGAAAGGCGAAAAGGATCCTTACAAAATTTGGATAAGTGAAATAATTCTGCAACAAACCAGGGTAGAGCAAGGATTAGATTATTATAATCGATTCGTAAAAAAATATCCCACCATAAAAAAATTGGCGGCTGCAAATGAAAAAGATGTGTTTAAATTATGGGAAGGTTTGGGCTACTATAGCCGCTGCCGTAATTTAATAGCTACTGCAAAATTTATTGCTAATAATTTAAAGGGTGTTTTTCCAAATAATTATAACGATGTACTTAACTTAAAAGGTATAGGTACATACACTGCAGCAGCTATAGTTTCATTTGCATATAATTTGCCCTACGCTGTGGTGGATGGCAATGTAAATAGGGTTTTAGCAAGATTTTTTGGTATTGATACGGCTATTGATAGTACTCAAGGGAAAAAAATATTTTTTGAGTTAGCTAATCAGTTAATCGATAAAAAAAATGCCGCAAATTATAACCAGACCATAATGGATTTTGGAGCTACTGTTTGCAAGCCGAAAAACCCATTGTGCAGTGAATGCGTATTGTCAAAAAATTGCTTTGCACTAGCAAATAATAAAATAGAAGTATTGCCTATAAAAAATAAAAAGCTGGCGATAAAAGATAGATGGTTTTATTATATAGTAGCAAGTTATAAAACTGAAGTGCTAATAAAAGAACGAATTAATAAAGATATTTGGCAAAACCTTACAGAATTTATTTTGGTAGAACAACCTAAGCAAATAAAAAATCTTACTAAGCAAGCTGTAAAACTAGTTGAGGAACAACTACCCACAACAAAATTTATGATAGATAATATTTCCGTGCCATATTTGCAACAGCTTAGCCATCAACACATTAGAGGTAATTTTATTGAAATTGAGTTACAACAAAAAATAGAAATATCAGGCTACAAATGGGTGCAAAAAAGCCAACTTAAAAAATTATCATTTCCAAAATATATTAATACGTTTTTACAAGATAAAAAGTATCTTTAAATTTGTTAATAAAACATACTCAATTAATTAATACTATGAGAGGCGTAAACAGAGTAATGCTAATTGGTAATTTGGGGAAAGACCCCGATATCCAATTTTTGGAAGGCAATATTGCAGTAGCTAAATTTTCGTTAGCTACTACCGAAACGTACAAAGACAGAAGCGGCAAATTAATATCGCAAACAGAGTGGCATACAGTAGTACTTTGGCGTGGCTTAGCAGAGCTTGCACAAAAATATTTACACAAAGGTAGCCTAGTATATATTGAAGGAAGATTAAAAACCCGTAGTTGGGAAGATAAAGAAGGCAATAAAAAATTTGCTACCGAAATTGTTGGCGATAATTTAATTATGTTAGATAAAAGAGCCGATGGTAGCGGTGGTACTGTAGATGGAGTTGATGGAATTAACCCTACAGATATACCACCAATGGATGAAGGTGCAGAACGATTACCCTTTTAATACTGCACATATTTTTTAATTAAAACAACTGTTTTGGACTATCATTCGGTTTTAGGAATAAACTTTCCGATTACTTTATTAACTATAGCACCTGCTGCAACTGTAGTGTTGGCCTTTGTTTTACTTGTACTTTTAGTATTATCATTTTTTGTAGCTGGCTCCGAAGTAGCTTTTTTTTCGTTAACACAAAAAGATTTAAACGTACTTAAAACTAAACAGCAACCATCTTTTAGAAGAATAGTAACCTTGCTTGAGCAGCCCAAAACCTTGCTAGCAGGCATGCTTATTGCTAATTGTTTAGTAAATATTGGCATTATTTTAATTTCAAATATTTTGTTAGATGGGGTACTGGCAACTTTTACCCAAAACTTTTGGCTAATATTTTTTATTAAACTTTTAAGTGTTACTTTTTTATTGGTTTTGTTTGGCGAAGTTTTACCCAAAGTATGGGCTACACATCATAAAGTAATATTTGCATCCAACGCCTCTTTAATTGTTGAAATTTTTAACAGCTTGTTTTACAATTTTAGTAAACGCTTGGTAAAGTTTAGCGATGGTATAGAAAAGAAATTTGCTACAGATAAATCATCTAACCTTGATAATAGCCATTTGGACGATGCAATAGATTTACTACCCGATCATGAAGCTACTGTAGAGGAAAAACAAATTTTAAAAGGCATACGAAAGTTTGGAGATACCACAGTAAAGCAAGTAATGCATACTAGGTTAGATGTAAGCGGTATTGATTATAACACCAATTTTACAGCAGTAGTACAAAAGTTAGAACAGCTACATTACAGCCGCTTACCAGTATATAAAAATAATTTAGATGAAGTAGTAGGTATGTTGCATACAAAAGATTTGCTACCGCATTTACACGAAGCTGAAAATTTTGATTGGCATAGCCTTATGCGTCAACCCTATTTTGTGCATGAGCAAAAACTGGTAGAAGATTTACTGCAAGAATTTAGAAATAAAAGAATACACTTTGCAGTGGTAGTAGATGAGTTTGGGGGCACAAGCGGCATTATTACTTTGGAAGATATAATGGAAGAAATTATTGGAGAGATAAAAGATGAATTTGATGATGAGGAAAGTGGCAATAAAAAAATAGATGACTACACTTTTATTTTTGAAGGAAAAACAATGATTAACGATGTTGTAAAAGTAATGAATTTAAGCAACGATGTTTTTGAAGAAGTACGTGGCGATAGCGATTCATTAGCCGGATTAGTATTAGAAATAGCTGGAGAATTTCCACAAATAAATGAAGAGATAGTAAGTGGCGATTTTACTTTTATTCCTTTAGAAATTAAGAAAAATAGAATTGATAAGGTGAAAGTAGTAGTAAAGAAAATTGATAATTAATAATTAAGAATGAATAATTTTTTTACAGGCAAAGTATATTTTTATTATAAAGCGTTTAAGCTACTACCATTTTTAATTATTAATTTTTCATTATTAATTATTGTTGCTTGCAACTCTACCTATACCTCCAAAAAAAGAGGCTATTACAAAATAGATTTTCCTGAAAGGGGTTACCAAACATTTAGTAAAGAAGGAGTGCCTTACACATTTGAATATCCTACCTATGCCAATATTGTAAAAGACAGTACGTATTTTGATAATGACCCCGAAAGTCCATTTTGGTACAATATTGATTTCCCCACTTTTGGCAGTAGAATATTTTTAAGCTACAAAAAAGTAGGCGGTAAAGCTTTATATAAAATAAAACAACCCGATGGTAAGTATAAAGACAGCACTGGCATTAATTATTTTGATAAAATGGTGGCCGATGCCTTTAAACTTACCAATAAAAACGAAGTGCTTGCCACCTCTATAAAAGATAGTTTAATGAATACCAAAAATGGCATTACGGGTATTTATTTTAAAGTAGGCGGTAATGCAGCTACGGCCAAACAGTTTTTTTTAAGCGATACTACCACCCATTTTTTACGTGGGGCTTTGTATTTTGATGTAACGCCTAATGCCGATAGTTTAAGGCCTGTTCAAGATTTTTTGCAAAAAGATATTGAACATTTAATCAATACGTTTAAATGGGTGGGTAAATAAAATCTATTACTTTTTCAATTTCCAAATAGTGTAGTTGAATTTAGTTTCAATCCAAATCGTAGGATTACCTGTTTTTTGTGGTGCACTTATGCCATGTATAATTAAAAATAAATTATAGTTATCTTTTTGCATACCAATTAATAGTCGAGGAGCATTTTCTTTATAACTTTTTACAATTTCAACTTTTAAGTTTGGTTGATTGTTATTTATCGCTATACTATCTTTATATTTTGTGCCGCTGTTCAACCACCCATACCCAGCCCCAATGCTAAACTGCCAAGCGTTTTCATTTTTCTTATTTAAAAGGTAGCGAATGTCAAAAAACAAATCTGTTTTAATTACTTTTTTTTCATTTTCGCCATAAACAGATAATCCTAGATTATTTTTATCATAAAACTTATGTCCATATCGTAAATAGCCGCTAAGTTGGGCTAAAATTCTTTCATTAATTATAGTCTGAGTAATATCAGTATTTACACTAAGGTTGTGGTAAAATTTATTGCTATTTTGTTGATAGGTTTGCAATTTGGGATAAACTGGCTTGCTGCCAAATTCAATTGCAGGTAATCTGTATGCTATACCCACATTAAGTTTAGGCAAGAAGCTAAGTTTGTTTTGGCTATAGGTCGAGAAAGAAATAAAAAGCAGGAAAGAGTAAATGATTGTTTTCATTTTTTACTAGTTTATTAATAAAATTTGGCGGGTAAAATTTACTCATTCTTTTTGTAAAATTAAGCGTTTTTATGAAATTAATGAAGTGAATATTTCTTTATTGGCATTACTATCCTTAGTACCTTTGCACCCATGATTGCAATAGATAATATTTTAATTAGCGATGAAGTAGTAAAAGAGCAATTTGTATGCGATTTAACTAAATGCAAAGGGGCTTGCTGTGTTGATGGAGATGCTGGTGCACCTTTGGATAAAGAAGAATTGCAAAATATTAATGAAGTGTTTGATGCAGTGTTACCTTACTTAAATGAGGAAAGCAAAAAAGAAATAGATAGACAAGGTAGATATGTATATGATAAAGAATTTGGTTGGGTAACACCTACTATAGAAAGTAAAATTTGTGTGTATGGCATTACAGATAAGCAAGGCATTGTTAAGTGCGGAATAGAACAAGCTTATTTAGATGGAAAAGTGAAATGGAAAAAGCCAATTAGCTGTCATTTATTTCCCATTATAATTAAAAAAAGCAAACGTACTACAAACGAGTATGTTAATTACGAACCCAGAGAAGATAATTGCAAAGCAGCATGTGCATTGGGTAAAAAATTAAAAGTACCAGTATATCAATTTTTAAAAGAGCCACTTACCCGAAAATACGGAGAAGATTTTTTTAATGCACTAGATGCTACAGCCAATCATATAAACAATTCAGAAAATAAATAATATCATGATTTTAAAAAAATATTCAATATTCAACCTTGCCTGCCGGCAGGCAGGTATTCAATATTCAATAATAATTTGTTGCTTGTTATTAGCATCATGTTCGGCAAACAAAGCTAAAATAGATAACAGTCTAAAAAAATATTTTGATGAAAACAAAGTGGATGGTTGCTTTACTATGTACAACAATGCCAGTGGCGAAGTAACGGTGTACAATATGGCATTAGATACTACAAGGTTTACACCGGCCAGTACATTTAAAATTGTAAACTCATTAATTGGATTACAAATTGGCGTTATTGAAAATGATAGCATGGTAATAAAATGGGATGGTATAAAACGCTGGAAAGATGACTGGAATAAAGATATGGGTATGAAGGAAGCTTTTAAAGTTAGTTCTGTGCCTTACTATCAAGAAGTGGCAAGGCGAATAGGAAAAGATACCATGCAAAAATGGATTGATAGTATTGGTTATGGTAATAAAAATACAAGAAGTAGAATAGATACTTTTTGGTTAGATAACACCTTAAAAATTTCTCCAGATGAGCAATTGGGTTTAATGAAGCGTTTATATTTTGATAAACTACCCTTTAGAAAAAGTGTGCATGAAATGGTACGTAATGTAATGCTGCAAGAGCAAAATACGGCATACAAATTGAGTTATAAAACGGGCTGGGGTTTTGGCGAAGATGGAAATGCATTAGGGTGGATAACAGGCTGGATAGAAGAAAATAATCATGTTTACTTTTTTGTAACTTTTGTAAAAGCACCGCAAAAAGAAGTGGATATGAAAGCTATTAGATTAAATATTACTAAAGAAATTTTAAAGCAGTTGGGCTTTTTTGAAGGGAAAAAGTAATGTGATAATTCGATAATTTGCTAATGTGCTAATTGCCATTCAAATAGTTTAACATTTTGGTTTCTGGGAATTAAATAATATTGCTTTTTACAATCATTAATATGATACTAAGTTTAATAGGCTTTTTCTTATTTTTTTTCCTTCCATTAATTGGAATATTAATTCTTAGGTATCGTATAAAAAAGGGTAAAGCTGAAAAGCCAAAGGACGACTCTTGGATAGATGGTTTTGGAGCGATAGATTTTTAATAAATACATTCTGTGCCTCTGTGGCAATAAATATGCCTTCATTTCAAAACATATCATACTTATATACACTTTTAGCAATACCCATTTTTATTGCTCTTTATTTTTATATTTTACAATGGAAAAAAAATACAAAGAAAAAAATTGGCGATGAACGTTTAGTAAATGAATTAACTAAACATCACTCCAACAAAAAATTTGCTATAAAATTTGCGTTAGTTACAGGTGCATTCGCTTTATGTGTTTTAGCATTAGCGAATTTGCGTAGTGTAAATGGCAGAGAAACTGTTAGCAAAAATGGCATAGACATTATGATTGCTTTGGACGTAAGCAAAAGTATGTTGGCTCAAGATGTTGAACCCAACCGCCTTACTAGAGCCAAACAACTAGTGTCAAAATTAGTAGATGCTTTAGGTAATAATAGAATAGGCATTGTATTATTTGCTGGCAAAGCTTATTTGCAAATGCCACTAACTGCAGACTATGCAGCCGCTAAAATGCTTATCAACACAGCAAGTACAGATGCTGTGCCTACACAAGGCACTGTAATTTCCGATGCTTTAAAAATGTGTTACTCATCTTTTAACACCAAAGAAAAAAAGTATAAACTAGTTGTGGTAATTACAGATGGCGAAAACCATGACGAAGAGGCCATAAGCATAACAAAAAAAATGGCATTAGAAGGTGTAATGGTAAGTACTATTGGTATAGGCTCACCAGAAGGTTCTACCATTATTGATGAAATTACCAACGAAACAAAAAAAGATGCAGCAGGTAATACAGTTATTACAAAGCTTAACGAAAATGTTTTAAAAGAAATAGCCCAAGCTGGCAATGGTATTTATCAATTGTTTAGCAGTACAAACCAAACTGTAACAGCATTACAATTTCAGTTAAACAATATGGATAAACGTTTAGTAACTGAAGAGTCCAATACTAGTTATACATCCTACTATCAATGGTTTTTGGCATTGGCGTTGTTATTATTATTTATTGAATTGTTTATTTCTGAAGTAAAAAATGCAAAAAAAGAGAAACTAAAAACAGCCAATCTTTCTTATATCTTATTCTTTATTTCGTATTTGGTATTTCCACAAACAACTGTAGCACAAAGCCAACAAAAGCTTTTAAAACAAGGAAGCATCGCTTATAAAAATCAAGACTATGAAAAAGCTGCTGCAACATATAAAAAGGTTGTTGAAAAATCGCCAAGCAATACCACAGCACAATATAATTTAGGTAATGCCATGTACAAAAAAAGTAAGGTAGATGAGGCTGTACAAGCATTTGATAATACTATAAAAACCGCAACAGATAAAAATTTAAAAAGTAAAGCCTACTACAATAAAGGAGTAGTATTGCAAAAAATACAAAACCTGCCTGGCTGTATTGAAGCGTATAAAGAAGCTTTAAAAATAAACCCCAATGATGATGATGCTAGGCAAAATTTACAAAAAGCGTTACAGCAATTAAAAGAGCAACAAAAAAAGCAAAAAGAAGATAAAAAGAAAAAGCCTAAAGAAGACGAAAACAAAAAGGAAAAAGAAAAGCCCAAAGACGAAGACCAAAAAAATAATCAGCCCAAACCACAGCCTTCAAAAATTAGTAAGCAAGATGCTGAGGAAAAACTAATATCATTGCAGCAAAAAGAAAAGGAGTTGCAAGACAAATTAAAAAAAGTAGGAGCAGCATCACCACAAAAGCCAGAAAAGGATTGGTAGTAGTGTATTGAAATTATAATTCAATAATATAAATAAATACAGCCCCAACCTTTGGGGCTTTTTTTATGTTATTTTTGTACTATGAGTTTTCGTTTAAAAACAAGAGAAGTTAAAATAGGCAATTTGCTTTTAGGCAATGGTCATCCTATTCGTATACAAACCATGACTACTACCGATACTATGGATACCATGGCAACGGTGGAGCAAAGCATACGATGTATTGAAGCTGGGGCAGAGTTAGTGAGGATAACAGCACCCAGTAAAAACGAGGCAGAAAATTTGCAAAACATAAAAGATGAATTGTATAAAAGAGGGTACACCACACCATTAGTTGCTGATATTCATTTTACTCCCAATGCGGCGGAAATTGCTGCAAAAATTGTAGAAAAAGTAAGAGTAAATCCTGGTAATTATGTTGACAAGAAAAAGTTTGAACAAATTGAATATACCGATGCAGAATATGCAGAAGAAATTGATAGAATAAGAGAACGCTTTACCCCACTTGTTTTAATTTGTAAGGAGCATGGCACTGCCATGCGTATTGGCACAAACCATGGTAGCCTAAGCGATAGAATTATGAGTCGCTATGGCGATACAGCAATTGGCATGGTAGAAAGTGCCATGGAGTTTTTACGTATTGCAAGGGATAACAACTATCATAATATTGTGTTGAGTATGAAAAGTAGTAACCCTATTGTAATGGTTGAGGCTTATCGCCTTTTGGTAAAACACATGCAAGAAGAGTTTAACGAATGCTACCCCTTACACTTAGGTGTAACCGAAGCAGGTGATGGTGAAGATGGAAGAATTAAAAGTGCTATTGGTATTGGCACATTATTGCAAGAAGGCATTGGTGATACCATAAGAGTAAGCCTTACAGAAGACCCAGAGTTTGAAATACCTGTATGTAAAGATTTAGTTTTGTTGAACGAAGTAGATAAAGAATTAACAAATGAAATTGTAATTCAGCAGCCTGTAAAAGGAATTGATATTGTTGTTTCTAACATTGGGAGAGGGCATGTGCCTGTGGTAGTTGCAGATTTTATGCAGGCTGAAAAAATAACACATAACGATTTACAAAGCATTGGCTATACATATAATGAAGCAACAGACAAATGGAATATAAGTGATGCCGCTGCTGATTTTATTTATACAGGTATTAAAGAATTAGATTTTAATTTACCCGGCACATTAAAAGTAATTGTAGATGCTATTGAGTGGCAGCAATGTAAAAACAAAACAAAATACTTTCCATTGTTTCAAGGAGTACAATATGGAACTGATATTGCTAAAAGTGAAATATTAAATTTTGTAGCAGTTGATGTTTCATACAATAACGAAGATATATTAGCAGCAACCTATAATGACTCTACTGTGGTGTATTGTATTTTCAGCAATATGCCCAATGCTGTAGAGCAGTGCAAATATTTTGCATCTCTTACTACCAAGCCAGTAATTATTTGTGTAGAAAGTTATTACAATACGGTAGATGAGCAATTAATAGATTTTAGTCAAAAAGCAGGGGCATTGTTTTTAGATAATATTGGCAATGGCGTTTGGTTAATTAACGACCCAGCAAGCCTAATCAATGCAAAGGCAAGTGGTAGAACATACTTGCCTGTACAAAATAATCATCAATTTTTAAACAATACAAGCTTTAGTATTTTACAAGCTACTCGTAAACGCATTAGCAAAACTGAGTACATTAGTTGCCCAAGCTGTGGTAGAACATTATTTGATTTGCAAGAAACTACTGCAAAAATACGAGCCGTTACTAATCATTTAAAAGGATTGAAAATTGCAATTATGGGTTGTATTGTAAATGGCCCTGGCGAAATGGCCGATGCTGATTTTGGTTATGTAGGTAGCGGCGTAGGAAAAATTACATTATACAAGGGCAAAGAAGTGGTAAAGAAAAATATACCTAGTGAAATAGCAGTAGATGAATTAATAAATTTGTTGAAAGAAAACAACGCATGGATTGATGCTTAATTAAATACTTAGAATGAAATATTTTAAATCAATATACATATTCGTTATTTTTTTTAGCATTCATTTGCTTTCACTTTTGTGTAAGTGGAATGCTATTGCTGTTTATACAAAACCGCTTTTATTACTTAGCCTAATTACTTACTTTTTATCTAACACAAAATTTATCACTATTGTATTTTTAGCATTAGTATTTTCTTTGTTGGGAGATGTGCTGCTAATTTTTCAAGAACGGAATAGCCTGTATTTTATTTTTGGATTAGTTGCTTTTTTAATTGCACATATTTGCTACATAATTTATTTTTTGAAAATTAAAAAGCAAAGTGGCGTTTCAAAATGGAATTTGCTTATAATATTGGGAGCACTTGTTTATGGAGTTTCTTTAGTGGCTATTTTATTTCCCAAACTTGGCGATATGCAGTTGCCTGTAATAGTATATGCCGCTACTATTTGTACAATGTTAATTGCAGCATTGCACATACCAATAAACAAATTTTTTGCCATAGGTGCAGTACTTTTTGTAATAAGTGATTCTTTGTTAGCCATTAATAAGTTTTATGTACCTTTTGCATGGGCATCATTTTTAATTATGCTTACCTATGGATTAGCACAATTATTTATAACAAGTGGAGTAATAAAAAATGGCAAACAATAAAATAATTGATAACAAAACATAAATAAAACCCCTTTAGAGGGTTGGGGTATATGCAAACAAATTTTTTAGTAATAGGCAGTGGCATTGCAGGTTTAACCTATGCATTAAAAGCAGCACAACAATTTCCTGATAAAAAGATAATGGTGCTAACCAAAACGCAAAGCGATGAAACCAACACCAAGTATGCACAAGGCGGCATTGCTGGTGTAATGAATTTTGATGAAGATAGTTTTGATAAACACATTCAAGATACATTGATAGCTGGCGATGGTTTGTGTAATAAAGCCGTGGTAGAAATTGTAGTAAAAGAAGGTGTGCAGCGCATTAATGAAATTATTGAATGGGGTGCCAATTTTGATAAAGACCCAACTGGTGATTATAAATTAGGTAAAGAAGGTGGGCATAGTGAGTTTAGAATTTTGCATCATAAAGATGTAACAGGTAAAGAAATGGAAAGAGCTTTACTTGCAGCAATAGCCAAACAAAAAAATATTGAATTGCTTACACATTTTTTTGTGGTGGATATAATTACACAGCATCACTTAGGTTATTTAATTACAAAAAGCACACCCGATGTGGAATGTTATGGTGTGTATGCATTAAATATACAAACCAATAAAATTGAAAAAATTGTAGCCGATATTACCTTATTGGCTACAGGTGGTAACGGGCAAGTATATCGTACCACTACCAACCCTAGCATTGCCACAGGCGATGGTGTGGCTATGGTGTATAGGGCAAAAGGAAGAATTGAAAATATGGAGTTTATTCAATTTCATCCAACAGCTTTGTATGAGGCTGGTGTACGTGGACAAAGTTTTTTAATAACCGAAGCTGTACGTGGCGATGGTGGTATTTTACGTAACGATAAAGGCGAAGCTTTTATGGAACGCTACGATGAAAGAAAAGATTTAGCACCTAGAGATATTGTGGCAAGAGCCATAGATAACGAAATGAAAGTAAATGGTACAGAGTATGTGTATTTAGATTGCAGACATTTTAGTAAAGAAAAATTTGTAGAGCATTTCCCTAATATTTACGCTAAGTGTATGAGTATTGGTATAGATATTACGCAACACATGATACCTGTAGCACCAGCAGCACATTATAGCTGTGGCGGTATTAAAACAGATGAACATGGACAAACTTCTATTAAAAATTTGTATGCCGCTGGAGAGTGTGCAAGCACTGGTTTGCATGGTGCAAATAGGTTGGCCAGTAATAGTTTGTTAGAGGCTATGGTATTTGCACATAGAGCTTATTTGCATGCAACTAAAAATATGCAAGCCACTAACAAATTTTCTTTAGAAGGGTTAGGGGCATGGAATACAGATGGCACATCTTCGCCAAAAGAAATGATTTTAATTACACAAAGCATTAAAGAATTAAAATTACTAATGAGCGACTATGTTGGTATTGTACGTAATAACGAACGTTTGCACCGTGCCATGAAACGCCTTGATTTATTGTTTGAGGAAACAGAAGAACTATACAAAAAAACAGTAATTAGTCCGCAGTTGTGTGAGTTGCGTAATATGATTACAGTAGCTTACTTAATTGTAAAAAGTGCACAGTTTAGACATGAGAGTAGGGGGTTGCATTATACAACTGATTATTTGCAACACAATTCTATTTTACAAAACACAATTCTTTAAATGTATTACATCATATATCCCTTACTGTATTTAATTTCCTTATTACCTTTCTTTGTGCTTTATGGTATTAGTAATGGTATCGCAGCATTTCTTTACCATGCATTAAAGTACAGAAGAGATGTAGTAATGAATAATTTATTAATTGCCTTTCCAGAAAAAACTGAGGCGGAGAGAATAAAAATTGCCAAACAATTTTACCGCTATTTTACCGACACATTTATAGAAACTATTAAGTTTATATCTATTTCAAAAAAAGAATTTTTAAAACGTACTACTGGTAATTTTGAAATGATACATGAACTTGAAGCAAAGGGATATAATATAAATTTGTTAGCAGCACATCAATTTAATTGGGAGTATGTTAACCATTTGTATAGTATGAATTTAACCATACCCTTTGTAGGAATATATATGCCCATTAGTAACAAGGCTTTTGATAAAATAATTTTTAAGTTAAGAAAAAGATATGGCACTGTATTGGTAAGTGCTACAGAATTTAAAACCCGTATGCACCAAGTATTTAATGGCAGGTTTGCTATGGGCTTAGCTGCCGATCAAAACCCACCCAACCCAAGCTGGGGCTACTGGATGATGTTTTTTAACAAGCCTACCCCTTTTTTAACAGGGCCAGAAAAAGGAGCCATAAGGCATAACTTAGCCAGTGTATATGTACAATTTAAAAAAGTTAAAAGAGGGTACTATCATTTTGAAGCCACTTTATTAGCCGAGCCAGATACACACACTGCTACAGGTGAATTAACATTATTGTACAAAAACAAAGTAGAAGAAACCATACGCCAAGACCCTGCTAATTATTTATGGACACACCGCAGATTTAAGTATGAGTATAAGGAAGAGTATGGAAAAATATATATCTAATGTTTTTATAGATGACATCTTTTGAAAAGATATCATCTATAAAAAAGCCAAACCTAAAAAGGTTCGGCTAATTCAAGCATAAGAAAACATCTCTACATTACTATTCTTTCAATACAGATAAGGTTTGTTTAACATTACCATACTGTACGGTTACATCATATATTCTTTTTAAAAAATTTGTAGTAGGTATAGTTAACGAAGTGTTGCCTGGCGATAAATTATGATTTTTATCTTAAAAAATCATAAGCATCATAACCAATCAGCGTTCCTGTTCTAATTAATTCAACACACTCACATCTTTTTCCACCTTAATTGTTTTTTCTTCTTTTATTTTACTCCAGCCACCTAATACATTACGTAAATTATGGATACCTTCTTTTTTTAAGATACTTGCTGCAATTACGCTACGGTAGCCACCTGCACAGTGTACATACAGGTTTTGATTGTCTTCAAATTGTGCTAAGTGTGCTACATCTGTCATTTCACTTAGGGGTAAGTTTTGTGCATCTTTAATATGACCATCTGCATACTCGGTTTCTCGGCGTACATCTACTACTACCAAATTGGGGTCGTGTGGTATATCCATAGCTAGTTCATCTGCTTCTACATCAATAATCATATCTACTTTTTCGCCAGCGGCTTGCCATGCTTCAAAACCGCCTTGTAAGTAGCCTTGCATTTTATCAAAACCTACACGGCTAAGGCGTACTACTGTTTCTTCCTCTTTGCCTTTTTCAGTTACTAAAATTATAGGTTTAGTAAAAGATAAAATACTACCAGCCCATTCTGCAAATCTTCCCTCTAGCCCAATAAAAATACTACTAGGTATAAGGCCTTGTGTAAAAATATTTGCATGCCTTGTGTCTAATACTAACACATCTTCACTCATTAATTTTTTAAATGCTGCTATTGAAAGTGGTGTTAATCCTTTTTGTTTTACATTTTCCAAACTATCGTAACCCTGCATATTTATTTGTGCATTTATTGCAAAATATTTTGGTGCTGCACCTAGCCCATTAGTAACGGCTTTAATGAATTCTTCTTTAGTTTGTGATTGTAGAGCATAATTAGTTTTCTTTTGCTCTGCCATTGTACTAAATGTATTGGGGCCTAAGTTTTTACCACAGCTACTGCCAGCACCATGTGCAGGATATACAATTATATCATCGGCTAGTGGTAACAATTTAGTTTGAATAGTATCGTACATTATTGCAGCTAACTCTTCACTTGTCATATTACCGCTGCTTAAATCTGGACGGCCTACATCGCCTACAAATAACGTATCACCTGTAAAAATAGCATGTGGTTTATTGTTTTCATCTCTTAATAAATAACATGTACTTTCAAGCGTATGCCCAGGTGTGTGTATAGCCTCAATGCTGATTTTGCCTAGTTTAAAAATTTCGCCATCTTTTGCATTATGTGCTTTAAAATTTGTGTTGGCATTAGGACCATAAATTATGGGAGCACCAGTTTGTTTGCTTAAATCAATATGCCCACTTACAAAATCGGCATGAAAATGTGTTTCAAAAATATATTTAATCGCTGCATTTTTTTTGTTAGCCATTTCTAAATACACATCGGTATCTCTTAAAGGATCAATAATAGCCACTTCGCCTTCACTTTCAATAAAATAGGCGGCTTCACTTAAGCAGCTAGTATATAATTGCTGTATAAACATTTTATTTTTTTTTTGCAAATATAAAAAAATAAAAAGCGTTCTGCTTATGAAACAGAACGCTTTTAACATTTAAAAAAAATCAGTTATCCAATTAAATCCTTAACAAATGCATTAATTTCTTGAATACGCTTGTGGTTTACAGTATAGTAAATAAACTTACCATCTCTTTCGGTAGCTACAATTTCGGCTTTACGCAAAATTGCTAAATGTTGAGAGGCTACAGATTGTTCAAGTCTTAACTTAACATAAATTTCTGTAACTGTAATTTTTTTCTCGTCTTCAATTGTTTTTAAAAGTTGTTGACGCAATTTGTGATTTAATGCCCTCAAAACCATGGCAGCTTTTTTTACTGCATGGAAATCGAGGTCTAATAACAAGCCTGGGTTTAACTTTTCGAAGGATGTAGTGTGGACACTAACTGCTGGGACTGCCATCATGATAAATTAATTTTTTAATAATGCTTGAACAATGTTTGAACATGCAAATATACACTTATTGCTTATCAACAATTATTCAAAAACGTGTTTTTTGCCGTTGTAGTAATAAATCTACAATGTAGTTTGATTTAAAAAAGGTTTAATATATAATGGTTCGGAATAAATTACTGAAGTAAATAATTGATTAACATAGGATTGATTTGCTAAATAAGAGATAGCAGTGTTTGAAGCATTTATTTCATCTAATACGATATTGAAATGAGTTTGTTGTACTAAGTTTATTTTTTTTGCTCCATTTCCAACAAATAATATGGGGCTTTGTTCTAATATTTCAATAAAGGATTGTTCGTTTAGTATTAAAGCACAAGGACTAATAATTTCATTTAATTGCTTATCATACACAGCAGTAAAAACTTCCATACGCCTAGCATCAATCATAGGGCAAATAAGAGCCGTATTATTTTTTGCAAATACTGCCGATGATGAAATGGCAGAATAGGCAATTACTTTTAATGTATTTAATAATATTAAAGGTTTATTTAAAGCATAGCAAATTCCTTTAGCACTAGCCAGCCCCACACGTAAGCCGGTATAAGAACCTGGGCCTTCTGTTACGGCTACTGCATCAATATTTTTTAAAATAATATTATTTTTTTTGCATATAACATTTATGGCTACCTGCAAAAAACTGGCATGATCTTTTTGATTGGTGTTTTGCAAACTATCTATTACTTCGCCATCCTTAGCTAAACACACTAAAGCATTTTCGGTTGAAGTATCTATATTTAAAATTAATGCCATTACCTATGCTTGTGCTTCTTCTTTTAATAATGTGGCTGGTGTGTATCTTTTTTGATTAACACTTAATTGATGTAGCAACATATAAATATGTTGTACACCAATTATACTGGCCCATTCAAATGGACCATAAGGATAGTTAGTACCTAGTTTCATTGCAATATCAATTTCTTCTTTTGTACTTACATTTTCTTGTAGTGCAAAATAAGCTTCATTAATAATCATACTTACAACTTTTGTACTTGCAAAACCAATTTCATCTGGCACTTCAATTATTTTTTTTTGTAAAGTTGATAATTGTAGCCTCACATCATCTGTTACATTACCTGCTATTTCCCAAATAGGGCGTTGTAAAAAACTATGCCAACCATTAATACGTAAAATATTATTTGGTACACCTAAGCCATGTAAAGTGTTGCAAACAGCATTTATTAAAACAGGAGCTGTAAATTTTGAAAAATCAACTAAAGCTTCATCATTTAGTAAATACATATATAATGTGCCTTGGGTGCTATACAATTCATCTAAACTATGTACTCTAATGCACTCATTATCAGCATTGGTTTTGCTAATTTCATTCCACTGCTCATTAGTTCCTAAAAAAACAATTGGCATACTTAATCTTTTTACAAAAATAGGTGGTTGATAAAAGATATATTTGCATTTTAAAAAATAACCGTAAAAATGGCAAAACAAATTATAAATACAGTTAATGCTCCAGCGCCAATTGGCCCTTACAATCAGGCAGTAATGGTGGGTGATATGCTTTTCATTAGTGGTCAAGTAGCTTTAAAACCTGGTAGTGGCGAATTAGCCAACGCAGATGTAATTGAAGAAACACACCAAGTAATGCAAAACTTAAAATCTGTATTGGCAGAGGTCGGTATGGATTTTAGCCATGTAGCTAAAACTACTATCTTTTTAAGCGATATGGCTTTATTTGGTGAGGTAAATGAAATTTACGGTAAATATTTTGATGGAGATTTTCCGGCAAGAGAAACCGTAGCGGTAAAAGGCCTACCTAAAAATGTAAATGTAGAAATTAGTATGATTGCAGCTAAGTAATTTCTATTTAACTAAAAAGCTTCTTTTTTAATTAGAAAATGTAACCTTAGCAATAGTAATTTGGTTTTAATCATTTTTAAAGTATGGCAACGAATAAAACTGTAATAGTAACTGCTAAAGTACATAATTATTTAATTGATACACTGCAACAAAACGGTTATACAGTACTATATAATTGGACTATTAGTTACGATGAATTAAAAGTGCTTATTACCAACGCCGTTGGCTTAATAGTTACTACAAGGCTTACTATTGATAAGGCCGTACTTGACAATGCCCAACATTTAAAATGGATTGGAAGATTAGGTAGCGGTATGGAATTAATAGATGTGGCTTATGCAGAAAGTAAAGGAATAAAATGTGTAAGCAGCCCAGAAGGTAACTGCAATGCAGTTGCTGAGCATGCGTTGGGCATGTTGCTAAATGTGTATAATAATATTTGCACAGGTAATAAGCAAGTGAGCAACGGGGAGTGGATAAGAGATGAAAACAGAGGTACAGAGTTATTTGGTAAAACAGTAGGTATTATTGGCTACGGAAACACTGGAAGTACATTTGCAAAACTACTTAGTGTATTTAATATAACAGTACTGGCGTACGATAAGTATAAATTTGGTTTTGGTGCTGGTAATATAAAAGAGGCTAATGTAGAGCAAATACAACGCTATGCCAATGTAATTAGTTTTCATGTGCCGCTTACTGGTGAAACAAAGCATTTTGCTAATAATGCTTTTTTTGAAGGGCTTCAATTAAATCCTGTAATTATTAATACTTCGAGAGGGGAAGTAATTGATACTACCGCTTTAATAAAGAGCTTACAACAAAATAAAATTAGTGGGGCGGCTTTAGATGTGCTTGAAAATGAAAAGGTAAACACTTACAACCCAATAGAAAAAGAACAGTTACAATTTTTAACAAAACACCCCAAAGTAATACTTACACCGCATATTGCAGGCTACAGCCACGAAGCTTTTTACAAAATGAGCAAAGTGATATTAGAAAAGTTGGGAATGTAAATTTTTTGTACATTTGTACTAACTACAACGCCTTGGTAAATACGGGGCGTTGTATTTTTTTTGAATACTTAAAAGGATTTTTATGGCAGAAACAAATTATGTAAAAAAAGACACTTTCGAAAAAATGAAAGAAGAATTACACATAATGAAAAGTGTAGATAGGCCTGCGGCAAGCAAAGCTATTGCCGAAGCAAGAGAAAAAGGCGACCTAAAAGAAAATGCTGAGTACGATGCTGCTAAGGAAGCACAAGGTATGTTGGAAGCAAAAATAAAATACCTTGAAGGCGTTATTGCCACTGCCAGAATTTTGGACGAAACAAATATTGATATTAGCAAAGTAAGTATTTTAACTAAAGTAAGTTTAACTAACTTAAACACTAAAAAACAAGTTACTTACCAAATTGTATCGGAAAAAGAAGCTGATTTAAAACTAGGTAAAATATCGGTAACCTCACCTATTGGTAAAGGCTTGCTAGGTAAAGTAGTAGGCGATACGGTAGAAGTAACTGTACCTGCAGGTGTATTAAAATTTAAAATTGAAGGCATAGGGTTGTAAAAAGCGCATACTTAATTTTATAAGCTGCTTATGTAAATAGGCAGCTTTTTTATTTTGGAAAAACACAGATTAACACCGATTGTAGCACAGATTTAAAAGATTGATATTACGACTTTAGCATTAATTCATTCTATTTAATCGTTGAAAAATAATCTTAAAAATCTGTGGTAAAATATTTAATTTGTGACTACTATGACCATCTTTTCAAAAATAATAGTAGGCGAAATACCTTGTTGCAAAATTGCCGAAAGCAATAAGTTTATTGCTTTTTTAGATATTGAACCCATTGTACAAGGGCATGTATTAGTAGTGCCAAAATTAGAAATCAATAAAATATTTGATGTGCCTGATGATTATTTAGCTGAGATGCTAGTATTTGCTAAGCCCATTGCCAAAGCCATTGAAAAAACATTTGATTGTAAAAGATGTGGCATTAGTGTTATTGGTATTGAAGTGCCACATGCACATATGCACCTTGTGCCTATTAATTCGGCCAACGATTTAAATTTTACCCAGCCTAAAAAAATGGCAAGTGCAGATGAGTTGAAGAAAGTGCAGGAAATGATATTGGGGAATATGTAACTATTCCTTCACCAACAACCTAAACCCCACACCATGTAAAGTTTCCAGTACAATATTAGCATCTGCTTTTAAGTACTTTCGTAGTTTGGTAATAAATACATCCATACTTCTGCCCAAAAAATAATCTTCTTTGCCCCATACATTTAATAACACTTCTTCTCTTTTTAAAACTTTATTAATGTGTTGTGCAAAAAAGCGTAATAAATCACATTCTTTTTGAGTGAGTGATGTAGTTTCTTCACCATTATATATTTTCAACTCGTTGTAAGCAAACCTAAGTTTACCTATTTTGTATTCCTCTACATTATCTGCTAATAATTTTTTTGTACGGCGTAAAAAAACATCCATACGTAATTTTAACTCCTGTATGCTAAAGGGCTTTACTATATAATCATCTGCACCATGTTGAAAGCCTTTTATCTTATCTTCTTCTAAACTTTTGGCTGTAATAAAAAGTATGGGTATTATATCGCTTTGTTGCCTTATTTTTTTGGCTAACGAAAAACCATCTCTTACAGGCATATTAATATCTAACAAACAAATATCAAAACCCTTTTTTTGAAACTGTTGCCAGGCTTGCTCTCCGTCGGTGCAGTGAGTTACATCAAATCCCATTTCGGTTAAGTTATCTTTAATTACAAAACCTAAGGTTATATCATCCTCGGCTAATAATACAATAGGCTTACTCATTTATTTATTTTTAGGAATTGAAATAATAAAAGTACTTCCACCACCCGGCTGGCTATTTACTTTAATGCTACCGTTATGTGCTTTAATAACATGCTGTACAAAACTAAGCCCAAGCCCAAACCCTTTTGCTTGGTGTATTTCACCATTAGGCACTCTGTAAAATTTATCAAATATTTTTTTATGATATTTTTCATGTATGCCAATACCATTATCTGCAATAGAAATTATAGTGTCGTTACTAGTTTCTTCAATATTTATTTTAATTGCAGGTGTGGCAGAATATTTTATAGCATTTTCTAAAATATTAATAAGGGCTAATTGCAAATAATTATTATCAACATTAGCTATTATATTGCTTCCATCTTCTACCACTGTTACTTTTGCATTTTTTTGATTTAGTAAAGGTTGGATACCACTTACTGCTTGTTGTACAAGTTCTTTTATATTTACTTCCGACTTTTCTAGTATAAGTGCTGTTTTATCGGAATATGCAATTTCTAACAAGCGTTGTATTTGTCCTTGTAAATGCGATGATTGTTGAGAAATGATGGCAGCATAGTTTTGCAATCTTTCAGGATTGTTGCTAATATCTTTTTGTTGTAAAACATCAGCAGCAATTTTTATTACAGATAGCGGCGTTTTAAATTCATGTGTAAAATTGTTTACAAAATCTTTTTGGGTTTCGTTTAAAAATTTTTGGCGGTATAAGTAAAATATACTGGCACTTAACCCTAGCAAAACTAATAGCAGCAAAGCACTACTGGCAAACCAAAACACCATCTGCTTTATTATATACTGCCCTCTATGAGGAAAAAATAATTCAATGTATGAGTAATCTTTATTTAAAACTGGGGTAGGATTTTTTTTATCGGGAGAGTTGTAACTATCCGCCAAATCAATGTATTGCTCTCCCACAAATTTTTTTTCATCTTTACTATAAACGGCAGCTTGGCAATCGGTAAACACATCAAAATCGGTAAGCTCTTCTTTTAAGTTTATCCATAAGTCATTTAGGTTAGGAGTGCAATCAATTCTAACTAAATACAAATCTGGCTTTGGGTTTTCAATTACTTTTTGCACAATATCGCTTACATCGTTTACCAGTTCCATCTTGGCGTATAAGCTTTTAATACTTTTTGATACGTTAATGTTAAACTGCTTTTCTTCGTACTTATATATTTTTTGTAACCAAAATAATTGCACAGCAATAATAATAGCTACTAATACAGTACTAATTAATAAAGCAAGCCGCAATGTTTTGGAACGTATCGTCATGTTACAGAAATATAGGTAAAGCCTGTTTTACAAAGTTTCATTATTATAAAATAACAAATGTTAATTAGCGGTTAATGAATTATCAACACAGAGATACTGAGTTACAGAGTACACAGAGAAAACCTCTGTGTAACTCTGTGCTAACCTCTGTTAGCTCTGTGTTTAAATCTTCTTCACTCTCCCTGGGTTACTCTTTACAAATTCATCCCAGCCCTTTGCTTTTTTTGTTTTAGTTTTTACAGTTGCTTTTTTTACCAATGTGCCACTTTGATAAAAATGGCAAAGGGCTACGGCCAAAGCATCTGTAGCGTCGTAATATTTTGAGCTGTCTTTAAATTGCAAAATATGTTGCAACATTTTCATCACTTGTTCTTTATCGGCATTGCCATTACCTGTTACACTTTGTTTAACTTTTTTTGGAGAGTATTCAGTAACATCTAATCCATGCCTCATAGCAGCCGCAATAGCCACACCTTGTGCTCTGCCTAGTTTTAGCATACTTTGTACATTTTTACCAAAAAAAGGAGCTTCAATAGCAAAAGATGTAGGCTGATATTTTGTAATTAAACCACTAACGGTATTAAAAATAAGCTGAAGTTTTTTATACACATCATCTACCTTGCCAGGTTTTAATACGCCCAAGTCAATTAGGTGTGGAGTGTTGTTTTTTATTTCTATTAAGCCATAGCCCATTACCAATGTACCTGGGTCAACACCTAATATTATTGTATTTTTTTGCTGCAAATGCCTTTAAATTTTAGTACCTAAATAATTGTAAGTAACATTGTGTATTGAACAAAAGTATTAAAATATTAATCAACTGGATTATTGGACCATTATTAGCCTGCTGGTTATTTTATTCGTTATACAACCAGGTAAAAACTCAACAGGGTATTAATGAAGCCATTGCTTTAATAAAACAAGCTCCTTTTGGAGAGCAAGGCTATAAATTTTGGATAATAATTTTTTTAGCTATTTGCAACTGGGGTGTTGAGGCTGTAAAATGGAAGTTGCTAGTAAGTAAAATTCAAAAAATAAGTTGGTTTACTGCATTGCAATCTGTACTTAGTGGTGTTACTTTTTCTTTAAATACACCTAATCGTATTGGTGAGTATGGTGGCAGAATGTTGTTTATTGAAGATGGTAAGCGGTTGCAATCTGTATCATTAGCCATTGCTGGTAGTATTGCCCAGCTAAGTATTACTATGCTATTAGGCAGTATGGGCTTAGTTTATATGGTTTTAAATATGAATGATGGGGATGAGTTAATGGGGCTTTCAAAATTTTGGGTAGAAACATTTATGGGGCTTTCCTTTGTGGGTACAGCTTTACTGCTATTGTTTTTTTTCAAATTAGGTTGGCTTATTCGTATTATAGATAAGCTGCCTTACGCATACAAGTTTGAAAAGTATATAAACGTATTAGAAAACTTTGATGTAAAAGTTTTGTTAAGACTGCTACTGCTGTCGTTCCTTAGGTACATTATTTTCGTCATACAGTACGTTTTACTGTTTCAAGTATTGCAAGTACATATAAGTATATTACATGCTTTCTGGATAGTAACGGTGTTATTTTGGGTATTGGCAGTAGTGCCTACCATAGCCATTGCAGAGTTGGGTATACGGGGTAAATTTGCTGTAGCATTGTTAAAATTATACAGTAATAATATAGCAGGCATAATTGGTACTACTTTTGGTATATGGTTCATCAACCTTTTTATGCCAGCAATAATTGGCAGTTTATTAATTTTAGGAAAGAAAATTTTTAAAGAAAAATGATAACAAAGTTTACAAAAATTGGATTGATTGTTTTGGGCTTATGTAGTTTTAGTTTTACCCTAAATAACTATGCCGACCCTTGCAACGTTAGAAACACTGTATTTAAAGATGGCGAAGTAGTAACCATGAAGGTGTTTTACAGCACACTAGGTATGTACATAGGGGCTGGCGAAGCTACCTTTAGTGCTAATATTGAGCGTTATAATGGTAAACCTGTATATCATTTTGTAGGCGAAGGAAAATCGTATTCTTTCTTTGATAAGTTTTTTAAAGTAAGAGATAGGTACGAAAGTTATGCTGATACTACTAACTTACTGCCGTATAAATTTATACGCAATGTAGATGAAGGCGGATATAAAAAATATAACAATGTAACTTTTAATCAAGCTAATAACACAGCGGTAAGTACCAATGGCACATACAAAACAACGCCATGTATACAAGATGTGGTAAGTGCTGTGTATTATGCCCGTAATATAAATTTTGATAACTACAAGGTAAACGACAAAATACCCTTTGATATGTTTTTAGATGATGAAGTATATCACTTATACATACGCTATATGGGTAAAGAAAAAGTAAAAACTAAATACGGAAAATTTAATGCTATAAAAATAAAACCATTGCTTGTGAAAGGTACTATTTTTGAAGGCGGCGAAAAAATGAATGCCTGGTTTAGCGATGATGCCAACCGCTTATTATTACGTGTAGAAAGCCCTATTAGCGTAGGTAGCATTAAAGTAGATATGATGGGGTATAAAAATTTACGCCATCCATTAAGTTCGTTAATAAGTGTCCGATAATAATATTTTGCAGACTACCGTAGTTTTAAAAACTACGGTAGTCTTATTAGTTTGAGGTTAGCATTGCTAACTTTTTTTGTTTTTGGGTAACCAACAAAGTGCATACTTCATCTTTAGTGGCGTCGCACTCTTGTACAGTATATCTTTATTGGGCTTTTATGTTTTGTAAGTAAACTTTTTATAATTTATACTTAATCACTCCTATTGTAACAATCAAAGCTATAATTGCTAAAAATCCAGCTGTAAATGTTGTTAAATAATCTTCTTGTGTAAAGCATTTGCAAATAAAAACAGTATCATATATTAAATAGGTGAAGAAAAATATATTTATAAATAGTAGGCACAATAAACTAATTCGAAAAATATGATTGTTTTGCTTTTTTTGATAAATAATTAAGTTTGTTAGGGTTATTGGCAAAAGTATTAACTGTAATATATCTGTAATTTTAACTACAGCAGAATGACCAGAGGCGAATGCTGCAAACATTCCCAATAAGAAAATAATTATCAATATAACTAATGATAATTTATAAATGAAGGATGCTACTTTGTAAATCATTAGACAAATAAATACAAATTGTTTTAAAAAAAATTTTATACCTCACTCAACTTAAACACCTCCTTCACCCTTATTCCCTTTTCAGTCATTTGTAAAGTGCAGCATTCATTTACGGGGTCATGCTCAAAAAATAAAATGTAGTTGTTTTCTACAGATTCTGTTAAAAAAGCATTTTTTTCATTGAGTGTTGTTAATGGAAACATATCGTAACCCATTACGTAAGGCAAAGGTATATGTGCTGTAGAAGGCAACAAATCTGCCACAAACACTATGGTTTTTCCATTATAGTTTATTTTAGGCAACATCATAGTATCGGTGTGGCCGTTCACAATCATTACATCTAAGTGAGTAGTGATTGGTGAATGGTGAGTTTGCAACTTAGTAATTACTGGTTTTCTTTCATCACTCACCACTGACAATTCACTATTCACCGTAATAAATTTCAGTTGCCCACTTTCTTCAATTGGCAAAATATTCTCTTTTAAAAAGCTTGCTTTTTCTCTTGCGTTTGGTTTTGTTGCCCATTGCCAATGAGCTTGATTACTCCAATACGTTGCATTTTTAAAAGCAGGTACAAATTTATCACCATCTTTTTCAATGCTACCACCACAATGGTCAAAATGTAAATGTGTTAAAAAAACATCGGTAATATCATCTTTTGTAAAACCATGTTTGGCTAAAGATTTTTCTAAGGTGTCATCACCATGCAAATAATAATGCCCAAAAAACTTGGCATCTTGTTTATTACCCATGCCATTATCAATCAAAATTAATTTGCCTTCGTCTTCAATTAACAAACAACGCAAAGCCCAGCTACACATATTATTTTCATCAGCAGGATTTAGTTTGTTCCAAATACTTTTAGGCACTACTCCAAACATAGCACCACCATCTAGTTTAAAATAACCTGCATTTATTGAATATAGTTTCATTGTAATTATTTAATTTCTTTTAAGCGTTCTTTTAAATTGGCATCGCTAATATTATCAAAATCTGCTTTATCGTAAATAGAAAGAAGGTAAACCGTTTTAGCAATTATTTTAACACAAGTAATTACTCTTGCTCCTCCGCTTTTACCAGATGATTTACTTTTAATGGCTAACCTAATTTTGTAACAATCTTTACCTAACGGAGTGCCTATTGTGGGTGTTTGCTCTAAAACATCTAAAAGGTGAGCATATTCTAGTTTAAGCGATGGATATTTTTTTGCCAGTCTTTTTAATTCAATATCAAAAGAGGCTATGGTTTTTAAATTATATTTCATTTAATAAACTTCTAGCATCTTTCAATTTTATTTTGCCCTCCATGTGAAGTTTTACTTCATTCAAACGTTTTGGCAAGCTATCTAAAAATTCTTCTTTAGCTTTTTTCTTAGCTAAAATTTCTTTTTTTTGAATAGTAGAACGAATATTCATTTTCTTTAGCATAGAAAATACTAAATCCAATTCTTCTTTATTCTTTGGTTTTACAACTATTGTTTCCATACTTTAAAGTTACAAAATATTATCAATATCAAATTTCTACACCCTCTTTCTTACTAGCCTTTAATGTTATGTACAAACATATTAACCCTATAAAAAAGAAAGTGGCTAATGCTAATACCGAATTACGTTGAGAGCCATTAAACAACTCTGTAATATAACCAAAGCCTAATAAACCAATTACTACAGCTACTTTCTCAGTAACATCGTAAAAGCTAAAGAAAGATGCTGTATCATTTGTTTGCGGCATTAGTTTACTGTACGTACTGCGGCTTAAACTTTGTATGCCACCCATTACAAAACCAATACCAGTGCCTAATGCATAAAAAACAATTACATTGCCTTTAGGAGCAAAATAAGCAGCAATACAAAGTAATACCCAACTTGCCACAACAACCATCAATGCTTTTATATTACCAATTTTGCTTGATAGTTTACTAATTGCAAATGCACCAGGTATGGCTATTAATTGTATTAACAAAATAGCAATAATTAAATTTTCCGTAGGTATTTCTAATTCGCTTTTGCCATAAAGTGTGGCAGCCAGCATTACGGTTTGCACACCCATATTGTAAAAGAAAAAAGCGGTTAAGTATTTTTTAATTACAGGCAAAGCTCTAAGTTGTTTCCATACTTTGGCTAATTCTAAATAACCTTCGGTAAGCACATTTCTTTGATAGGGTGTATCACCTGCAGCCAAAGGCTTAGGTAATCTTACTAAAGAATAATACCCAAAAATTATCCACCATAAGCCTACTAATAAAAAAGAAATTCTAGGGCCATCATCTTTACTAATTCCAAACCAATCATACTTCATTACAACTGCAAAACAAATAACTTGTAAAATTACACTGCCTACATAGCCATAAGCAAAGCCTCTAGCACTTATTCTATCTCTATCTTGTGGTGCAGCAATTTCGGGCAAGTAACTATTGCTAAAAACGTAACTACTCCAAAAGCAAATACAAGCAATCATCATAAATAAAATGCCATAACCTAAGGTGCTAGCATCTTTAAAAAAATACAAACCCATACAAGCTAAACTACCTAATACAAAAAAGAAATTCATAAAACGCTTTTTTGTACCTCTGTAATCTGCAATAGATGTAAGTAGTGGTAACATTACGGCAACTATTAGTAAAGCTGCAGCTAAGGCGTAATTGTATAAAGAAGTATTGATGTATGTTCTACCTAAGAAAGTAATTTCATTAGTGTCTTTATTATTTCTTGCTATATACTCATAATAGGCTGGAAAAATAGTAGAAGTAATAACAAGGTTGTAAACACTATTGGCCCAATCGTACATAGCCCAACCATGTATTACTTTTTTTGGTGCAGTTTGCATTGTGGTTTTAATTAAGAATGAAAAATTAATAATTAAAACCGAGATTGCCGAAAAAAATTGCAAGGAACCCCATCAGCGGCTTTATGCCCTGACGGCGGTTAGTAAAACTTTTACTATTTCTTATTTTATTATACCTTGCCAAATTAATAGCAATAAAATACAGCCAACAATAATTCTGTACCAGCCCCAAACTTTAAAGCCATGTTTTTTTAAAAAGCCGATAAAAAATTTTATTGCAAGTAGAGCAACAATAAAAGCAACAACATTTCCAATGGCTAGTTGTGTTATTTCGTTATTAGTAAAGCCTCCATTGTCGCTATAGTATTTGTAGAGTTTGTAAACAGTAGCTGCAAGCATGGTAGGTACAGCTAAAAAGAAAGAAAACTCAGCCGCCGCATTACGAGTAAGCTTTACACTCATACCGCCAATAATGGTGGCAGCACTGCGGCTTAAGCCCGGCAACAAAATAGCTAAACATTGAAACAAGCCAATTTTTAATGCAGTAAGTGCATTAACATCGTTTTCATCTTTAATGTAACCATCTTTAAAAATTTTATCTACAAATAAAAAGAAAACACCACCAACTAACATTATGCAAGCTATAAAAATGGGCTTTTCTAAAAGAGTGTCTATTTTATCGGCAAATAATTTGCCAAATAATAAAGCTGGTATTACAGCTATAATAAGTTTTACATAAAAATCCCAACGCTTAAAATTGAAAAACTTTTTCCAATATAATACCACTACCGAAAGTATAGCACCTAATTGAATAGCTACGGTAAATACTTGTGTAAATTTATCTTCATTAGCTATACCCAATAAATTTTCTGTAATACGCATGTGTGCAGTAGAAGAAATGGGCAAAAATTCTGTTAAACCTTCAACTATGGCAATGATGATGGATTGAATGGAAGTCATTTAAGATGTTTGATTTATTAATCTTTGATTTTGTCGCAAAATAAGAAAGAAAATTGTTATCAATATAAAACAATAAAAAAACGGAGGCATAGCTCCGCAAATATTATTAATTATCAATTATTAACTATTAATTATCCTTCGGCTTTTTCATAATAGCAAATATTTCTACTATTAAACCACCTACTATTAACAATGGAGCTAAAGTAATGCGTCTAAAACCATTTACATCACTATCGTCAAATACTTTAGGGTCGGCACTTTTACCACCAGCCATTAATATAAAACCAATAGCCATAATAACTAAGCCAGCCAACATCCACATATAGTTTTGCTTGTTAAACAATGTATTATTAGCATTTTCAACTTTGCTTATTTTTTTTTCTGTTTCTTTTATAGTAGCCATAAAATATAGTTAGGTGTGCAAATTAATATAAATCATCCAATTTCATGCGTAAGTATTTAAGTACCGAACGGTAAGTACTTAAAAAACAAATAGCTATACCTAAAATAATAATTAAACTAAATAACATTAGCATATAGTTATTATTACGTACTAAAGCAAACTCTGGTACAAATTTTTCGATTACACCCACAAAACCAATAACTCCAATTATTGCCAATACAGCTGCAATTAAACCATTTAAAATAGAACGTAATAAAAGTGGTTTTAAAACAAATCCTCTTGTAGCTCCTACCATTTGCATAGTTTTCATTAAGAAACGGTTGCTATACATCGCCAATCTAATTGTAGTGTCGATAGATATAATAACTATTACTCCGACTATAATAATTAAACCTAGAAGAACCCAAATTGTCCATTTAGCATATTTATTAATATTATCAACTGTTTCTAAAGGATATTCGATAGATGATAAATATTCTCCATAATTATAGCGTAGTGTAGAGTCTAATTTATTTAAACTATCTTTTTTTAAGTAATCAGCTTTTACATTAAATCGTAAACTAGGTTCAAAAGGTATATAGCCATCTAGGTATTTTCTCCAAGAGGTATCTTTTTCCATTTCTGTGTATTCATCTGCAGCTTTTTCTTTGCTTATGTATTCAATATTAGTAGCATATCCAATATTAGTTACAAATCTTTTAATGCTATCTATTTGTTTTGGGGAAGCTGATCTAAAAATATTAGCCCTAATTTTTAGTTTTTCTTTTGCTAAATCTCCTGTTTTTTGAATACCAATAACCAGCCATCCCATAAGACCAAATAAAAAAAGTACTAATGCTACTCCAATTATTGAATATAAATAGGTGGGTTTACCTCTTTTGCTTCCTAATCTTCCAGTTTGTGACATATATGCTTATGTTAATGGGTTTTGTTTTTCTAGACTTGTCCGCCGATGCTAAGCTATGGCGGATGAGGCACAAATTTAAAGGTTTTTAGTCGCTTTTTTGTATTTTCGCCTTTCTCAAAAACGATTGTTTGCCAAAGATATTTTTATTGGTGTATATATTGTTGCCCATAAGCAACGATTATAACTTTTATTTAGCATTTGCTATTCACCGCAGAGAAAAGAAATAAAAGACCTGCCTGTCGGCAGACAGGGTTTACGCAGAGAAATCTGTGTAAATCTGTGATAATAATCTGTGTACTGAGTTTGTCGAAGTATCTGTGTTAAAATATACGCTACGATAAAAGATGAATAAAGAGATGCAGTACAAGAGTGCGACGCCATTGAAATTGAGTAAAGAAAAAATGTTGGTAACAAAAAAATAAAAAACGCCGTAGGCAAAGTAGAAAATGGAATATAAGTTTAACGATATTGAAAAAAAGTGGCAAGAAAAGTGGAAAGCCGATAATGTTTATAAAGTTGAAAACAAATTTGATAAGCCAAAGTATTATGTGCTGGATATGTTTCCGTACCCAAGTGGTGCAGGCTTACATGTTGGGCATCCTTTGGGTTATATAGCTAGCGATATTTATAGTAGGTACAAACGCTTGAAAGGGTTTAACGTATTGCATCCTATGGGTTTTGATAGTTTTGGTTTGCCTGCAGAACAGTATGCTATTGAAACTGGGCAACATCCTAAAGTAACTACCGAAAAAAATATTGCAACCTTTAAAAGCCAGTTAGATAAAATTGGGTTTTGTTACGATTGGGAAAGAGAAGTACAAACCAGCGACCCTAATTATTACAAATGGACGCAATGGATTTTTTTAGAATTATTTAATAGCTATTTCTGTAACACTTGCAAAAAAGCATTGCCAATAAGTGAGCTTGTAAAAAAATATGAAACAAAAGGCTGTAGCAAGTTTACGGCTGAGCAATGGAATAATTTTACTACTGCCGAAAAAGAAGAATGGTTGATGCAACGCCGCCTTGCTTTTAGCAAATTTGGCGAAGTAAACTGGTGTGAAGCATTGGGTACAGTTTTAGCTAATGACGAAGTAGTAAACGGTGTAAGTGAACGTGGCGGCCACCCTGTAGTAAAAAAGAAAATGAGGCAATGGTATTTGCGTATTACAGCTTATGCAGATAGATTGCTAGAAGGCCTAGAAACAGTGGATTTTAGCGATAGCATGAAAGATATGCAACGCAATTGGATTGGTAAAAGTGAAGGAGCTGAAATACAATTTTTTATAAAGACAATAGACAATGGACAACCGACAACTGAAGTGCAAAGTTCATCGTCGGAAGTCAGTGGTCAGTCGTCCATAACTGTATATACTACCCGACCAGATACCATTTTTGGTGTTGACTTTATGGTGGTGGCACCAGAGTTAGACATTGTAACTTCTATTGCCAGTGCAGAACAAAAAACTGCAGTGGAGGAATACATCGCTTATGTAAAAAGCCGTAGCGATGTAGATAGAATGGCGGAGAAAAAAATTACGGGTTGTTTTACTGGGGCTTATGCTATTAACCCTTTTAACGGTAGGCAAATACCTATTTGGATAAGTGAGTATGTATTGGCTGGCTATGGCACTGGCGCAATAATGGCGGTGCCTTGCGGCGATGAGAGAGATTTTGCTTTTGCCAAACATTTTAATATACCCATCACCAATATTATTGGTACACATTTTACGGGTGAAGAAGCTAACCCTACCAAAGAAGCTACTTTAGAAAATAGCGATTTTTTAAATGGTGTGCTCATGAAGGAGGCGATGAAAATTGTGATTGATAAATTGGTAGAAAAGGGCATTGGTAAACGCAAGGTAAATTACAGAATGAGAGATGCTGGCTTTAGCCGCCAACGTTATTGGGGTGAGCCTTTTCCTATACAATGGAAAGAGGGAACGGTTGTGGCATTAGATAAAAATGAATTGCCTTTGCAATTGCCTTATGTAGAAAAATATGGACCAGGGCCAGAAGGACAAGGACCTTTGGCGAATATTGTTGAATGGGTTGACCTCACCCCTAACCCCTCTCCAAAGGAGAGGGGAATGCAAACGCAAGATTCATACGGCTATATTAACAGTACCAAAGATGAATGGATAAAAACACTTGCATTTGCAAAAGAAAACAGAAAAAATCTTACCGAAGAGGAAGATATTATGTGGCAAGAATTGCGAAATAGAAATGTTGCTGGGTATAAATTTAGAAGGCAACATCCTATAGCAGGATACATACCTGATTTTGTTTGCTTGGAAAAAAAGTTAATTGTAGAAATTGATGGTGGTTATCATGATGAAGTTGAACAAAAAAAATATGATGCTGCTAGAGAAATATGGTTAAATGAAAATGGATTTACCCTATTACGTTTTACTAACTATGAAGTAAACAATACACTACAAACTGTTTTAAAAGAAATAGAAGAAACCTTAAATAAAAAAGAAATTAGCGAAAGTGTAGAGACTAACTCCCCTCTCCTTGGGAGAGGGGTTAGGGGTGAGGTTTCTTTCCCCTCTACATTGGAGAGAGGTAGGGGTGAGGTGAAAAGAGAAACCTCCACCATGCCCGGCTATGCAGGTAGCAGTTGGTATTTTTTACGCTATATGGATCCAAACAACGCCACTACTTTTTGTGATAAAAACGTAAGCGATTATTGGAACCAAGTAGATTTATATGTTGGTGGTACAGAACATGCGGTAGGACATTTGCTATACAGCCGTATGTGGACAAAAGTGTTATACGACCTTGGTTATATTAGTTTTGATGAACCGTTTAAGAAGTTGTTGAACCAGGGGATGATACAGGGGAGTAGTAGGTTTGTGTGTAGGATTAATAAATATGAAACAGGTCATACTATTAAAGATAGGGTGAACGGAAGAAACATTTTTATAAGCAAAGGGTTATATGATAAAAGAGATTCGCTAAATCAAAATGAGTTTGATGTATTTCAAAATGCTATGCATGATTTCTTTGGTGTAGATAGAGCGGAGCCTACAAATTGGGCAAATCTTTCTACATCTGAATTACATGTAGATGTTAATATAGTAGATGGAGTTGAATTAGATATTGATGCTTTTAAAAAATGGAGAGATGAATATGCAAATGCAGAATTTATTTTAGAAGACGGCAAATATATCTGCGGTGTGGAAACAGAAAAGATGTCAAAATCTAAATACAACACTGTTAACCCCAACGACCTTTGCGATAAATACGGTGCTGATACTTTCCGTATGTACGAAATGTTCCTTGGCCCAGTAGAAGCCAGCAAACCTTGGGATACAAAGGGTATTGAAGGGGTACATCGTTTTTTAAGAAAATTGTGGAGGTTGTTTAATTCACCTGCCGAAGCTTCAGCGAAGGCAGGGAATGAGGGAAAGAAAGTATGGACAGATGAAAAAGCAAGTGATGCTGAATTAAAAATTCTACATCGTACCATAAAAAAAATAGAAGAAGATACAGAACGCTTTAGCTTTAACACAGCTGTAAGTACGTTTATGATTTGTGTAAACGAACTGGCAGATGCTAAATGCCATAAAAAGGAAGTGCTAGAAAAATTATTGATTTTATTAGTGCCTTATGCTCCACATATTGCTGAGGAATTGTGGAGTCAGTTGGGTTACACTACTTCTATTTTAGATGCTGAATATCCAACGTACAATGCTGCATTGTTGGTTGAGAGTAGTAAGGATTATCCTATTTCTATCAATGGTAAATTGCGTACCAATATTTCTTTAGCGTTAGATTTAACACAACCGCAAGTAGAAGAAATTGTACTACAAAACGAAATAGTACAAAAATGGTTAGAAGGCAAGCCGCCTAAAAAAATAATTTTTGTAAAAAATAAAATGGTGAATGTGGTGCTGTAAATAATTAATTTATTTTTTAAGCTTAATGATGTATTTAATTAAGCATAGCTTTACGATATGAATAATACCATAAGGTTAGCACATCTTTTACAAAAGTATAGCCACGATTTTTTTGCAGTAGTTCCTTTTGATAAAGTAAAAGACAACCTTTTGCACATGAATTTTACATCGTCTAATACAGAGCTAACAGCCGCCTTGTTAATTAAATTGCCACATAACCTCTTCAATACTTTTACTAGTAGGAAAAAATGAAACTAACTTTTCAATCACACCCTCTACTAAAGCATCTGGGCAGCTAGCACCACTAGTAATTAAAATTTTACAAGGCTTATTAGTGGGTAAAAAATTTGAAGTAGTAATCTCTTCTTTTGTATGAAAATTATAATGTTGAATTTGAGTAGAAGAAATTATTTTATTAGCATCGTTTATGAAATAGGTAGGTAATTTTTCTTCACATAGTTCTACTAAATGAGAGGTATTGCTGCTATTGTATCCGCCAACTACTATGGCAAAATCGGCAGCCGTTTCCAATAAGCCATACACAGCACCTTGGTTATCATTAGTGGCATAGCATAAGGTATCTTTGGTGTCTGCAAACCTTTCTCCTATGGTAGCATTATCTAATTGATATTTTTCAATCATTACTTGTTTTAAAAAATCGGCAATAGCTTGTGTATCGCTAGCTAGCATAGTTGTTTGATTAACTACACCTATCTTCTGTAAATCAGTAGCAGCATTAAATCCATCACTATATTTGTTTTTAAACTCTTCATAAAAAAGAGAACTGTCTTTTTCGCCAGTAATATATTTGCTTAATGCAATAGCTTCTTGCATATCATTTACAATAACTGTAGGTGTATTTTTTGCAGCATGGCTAAAAGTGGCTCTTGTTTCTTCATGTGTGGGTTTACCATGCACTACTACAGTATATCCTTTAGTAGCAATTTGCTCACTACGGTTCCACACTTTTTCTACAAAGGGGCAAGTGGTATTGTATTTTTCGGTAGCAATGCCTTTGTCATTCAGCATTTGTTCAATTGCCAACGTGGTACCAAATGCTGGTATAATAACTACATCATCTTTTGTTAAACTATCAAAAGGAATAATGTTGTTGCCATAAGTATCTTGTAAAAATTGAATGCCACGGCTAATTAAATCTGCATTTACTTGTGGATTGTGTATCATTTCACTCAACAAAAAAATACGCTTGCCCGGGTTTTCTTCAACTGTTTTAAAAGCAATTTCTATTGCATTTTCTACTCCATAACAAAACCCAAAATGCCTAGCCAAGTAAATTTGTAAAACACCAAAATCAAGTAGGGTAGGCGTAAAATCCTTTTTCATTTTATCTGCCGCCTTACGCTTGTTTTTAACAGCAGTAATTAATGGGCTTCTATATATTATGGGAATATCAAACTGTTTCATAAATAGTATAACAATTACAAAGGTACAAGGTTGAATTTATTTTGTATAGGCTAGTTTTTGTGTATTGATGCTTACATTTGAGTATAAAAATTAAATATGCTTAAAAATATTTTTAGATGTTTGTTATTGGCAAGTATATTTTCTTGCAATAATACCACACATGAATCTTCTTATAAAAACAAAACAAACGTAAAAACAGTAATGATACCAAACGAATTTAAAGTAGCTAATTGGATTAATAATACTAATGTGTATGAAGTAAATCTTAGGCAGTATAGTAAAGAAGGTACAATAAATGCTTTTTATAATGAGTTGCCAAGGTTGAAAGATATGGGTGTAGAAACGCTTTGGTTTATGCCAATAACACCTATTGCACAAAAAGGAAAAAAGGGTAGCTTAGGTAGTTATTATGCATGTAGTAATTATACAGATGTAGATAAGGAGTTTGGCACAGTAGAAGACTTTAAAAAATTTGTAGCCCATGCACATGAAATGGGCTTTAAAGTAATTATAGATTGGGTGGCTAACCACACAGGTTGGGATCATATTTGGACAAAAACACACCCAGAATATTATTTAAAAGATAGTGCTACGAATGATTTTAAAATAGCAAGTGGTATGGATGATATAATTGAATTGGATTACAATAATTATGATATGCGTAATGCCATGATTGATGCCATGAAATTTTGGATAGATGAATGTGATATAGATGGTTACCGTTGCGATTTAGCTTTTTGGGTAGAGCTTGATTTTTGGTTGCAAGCCAGAGCCGAACTTGAAAAAACAAAAACATTATTTTGGTTGGCAGAAAGCGACCCCATTGAAAAGCCAGAATATTTTAAAGCTTTTGATGCTTGTTATACTTGGCAATGGATGCACAAATCAAAAGAGTTTTATGAAGGGAAGCATAGCTTAAATTTTTTAGTGGACAGTGTTTTACGTAAGTACGATAGTATTTGTGGCAATACTAAAATTCCGCTTTGGTTTACTACCAACCATGATGAAAATAGTTGGAACGGCAGCGAATACGAAAAGTACGGCGATATGGCAAAAGCCTTAGCAGTATTTAGTTTTACTTGGAATGGTATGCCAATGATTTATAGCGGCCAAGAGTTGCCCAATAAGAAAAGACTTAAATTTTTTGAGAAAGATGTTATAGAATGGAATGGCAACTATGCTCTTGAATCGTTTTATAAAACGCTGCTTAATCTCAAAAAAAATAACCCTGCTTTACGCACTGCCGATGCTAATGTAACCACACATTTAATACAAACAGATAACCCTAATATTTTTGCTTGCAGCAGAAAAAATGGTAACTCAGAAGTATTTGTAATGCTTAATATGTGTAAACAAACTTTACGTTTTGAAGTAAAAGATGCTTTAATAACGGGCAAATATAAAAGTGCATTTAGCTTAGTAGAAAATGATTTTACCAACGAAAAATATTTTGAAATGCAGCCGTGGGAGTATTTGGTGTATGTGAAGTAACAAAAAAATCCCCCAAATTATTTCGGGGGATTTTTTTTTGTTTAGTTATTTTGTTTATTCCCCTTCCAAACTCAATGGATATTCATACACACCATCATAGCCAGGATAAAAACCACTTATAGTAATATTCTTATTAGCACCAATTTGCTTTTTTAAATCATCTACACTTTTTACATCGGCATCATTTACTTTTAAAATTACAAAGCCATCCTTCATTCTTGTTTGATCGTTTAAAGCGCCACCGTTGGGGTTTATTTTTTTAACCACTACACCGCCAGCTACACCATATTCTTTTGCTTTTTTACTATCCAATGTTACAAACTCACCACCTAAAGCATCTAAGGCAGCATCTGCTTTTACTACATCAAAATTGCCGCTTTTGTTTTTAAGTGTTACTGTTGTTACATTCTCTTTTCCGTTTCTTACATATGTAACGCTTACTTTATCGCCGGGCTTAAATTCACTAATTACACCTTGCATTTCTGCTCCAGATGAAACAAGAGTACTGTTTATTTTTGTTAATACATCACCCTTACGAATACCTGCTGCATATGCACCACCATCAGTAGGTACATCTTGTGCATATATACCTTCTGCATTTGCAGGAATACCTATTTTCTTTTTTTCTTCTTCGGTATAGTTACTAGCATCTACAAATTGAATACCTAAAAAACCACGTTGTACTGTACCAAATTTTATTAAATCATCTACTACTTTTTTTACAATATTTACAGGTATAGCGTAGCTATAACCGCTGTAGTAGCCAGTAGGAGAGGCAATGGCACTGTTAATACCTATCAATTTAGCATCTGTACTAATTAATGCACCACCACTATTACCCATGTTTACTGCAGCATCTGTTTGTATAAAACTTTCTACACCACCAGCTTTGCTACCACTTTTATCTTTATTTAAACCAAGGCTGCGGCTTTTAGCACTTACAATACCAGCGGTTACTGTTGTTTCTAAATTTAAAGGGTAACCAATAGCCAAAACCCATTGCCCAATTTTTACATCGTCGCTATTCCCATATACTAAAAATGGTAACCCAGCAGCTTCTACTTTTATTACTGCTAAATCATAAGATGGATCGGTACCAATTACTTTTGCTTTGTATGTTTTTTTATTGCTTAATGTAATAGTTACTTCATCTGCATTTTCTACCACATGGTTGTTGGTAACAATGTAACCATCATCGCTAATTATAACGCCGCTACCACTTGCTCTTTGCTCTGGTATTACTCTATTTCTGTTACCAAAAAATTGCTCCATAAAATCATCGTCCCCAAAAAAATCGCTGAACGGATTGTTAGGCATATTACGCTTTGGCAAACTGTTAGTTACTTGCTTAGCATTTGTTTTTGTTTTTATATGCACCACTGCAGGTATAGCCGCCGCCGATGGAGCCGTAAAATCTGCAGTTTGACCCGGAGGGGCATCACCATCAAAAAAACCTGCGTATTTGTAATTACTTGGCATGCTGCCTTTTTCCTGACCAGCGTAGGTATTATTATTTTTTGTAAACTTGCTGTAACCCCACATTACACCTAATGCAGTAACAGCACTAATACCTACTGTAAATAATACTTGCTTAATTTTCATTTTATATACTTTTTGTTTTTCTTTTTTGTTATCAACTTTTGTACAAAAATCATCTGCATAGGCGTCGCACTCTTGTACGATATATCTTTATTCATCCCCTCAAATTCAAATCTTCTTTTCTAAACTCTAAACATCTAAACCCTAAACTTTCTTAACCCAAATTCCCTGCCAACACCACAAAATAACGAAGTACTGACAAAATGAGATTTACCAACTGAGATCTTTAACATTAAATTAGGAAGAGTTTCGTACATGTCATATTCCTAACAAAAACTCCATAGTATCAACTCCATCTGCATATTCCATCAAGCCAGGCTGTTGTGCCATGCCAAAAGGTACAAAATTTTTCCCTACAATACACTGTACATCTGCATTATTATTTAAAACGTTTAATAAACTGTTATTGTTGTAAAAACTATAATTTAACTGACTAATTGGTGAAAAAATTTGTTCATTTTCTATCAGCAGAGTAGCCTCATTAGTCATGTAAAAAATATTGTTAAGCAAGGCAAGCGATAGTTGATAATCGTAATTGTTTTTATACTTATTATGGTCGGCAAAAAACTTATAGCTATCAAATGCTCTTAAAATAGGTACAAAATCATATCCTTCTGGCACATAAATTTTAGTAACATTTCGGCAACCTAAGCCAAAATATAAATGCACATCATCTGCCAATTTTTCTAATTCTGCTGTAGTTTCTTCACCCGTTAACACCGCCACCGATGTTCTATTTTTACGAATTATGTTGGGATATTTTCCAAAATATTGTTCAAAATATCTACCTGTATTATTACTGCCAGTAGCAATATAAGCATCGCAGCCTTTTAGCATATCTTCAAAGGCTACATGGTGGGCAAAGTCAGCATTCCAATCTGTCATTTTTTGAGCAATGTGTTTTAGCAAAACGCTATCCTTACTACTAAGCTTTATGGTTTGTTTATGCCCACTAATAAATACACATAAAAAATCATGAAAGCCTACCAAAGGTATATTGCCGGCCATAACTATACCTACATTTTTGCCGCCAATATTATCATCTATACGGTAATGATTTACCCATTTTTCTAGCTTTTCTTTCTCTAAAAATTGAGTAGCTATATTGTGTAAAGCTGCATCTACAAATTCGGGTATAAACCATCCATTTTCAACAAATGCCCTTGCTTTGGTTGTTTGTAATTCATCATTGGTTTCTAATAAATAATTACCTAATTTTATTAAAAGTTCAATCCTGTTTTGTAATTTCATTATTCCTTGTTTACATTTGTGTAGCAAAATTATTGAAACTAAAATCGTAAATCTAAAATAGAATAGAAAATGGCAATAAAAATAACAGACGAATGTATAAATTGTGGGGCTTGTGAGCCTGAATGCCCTAATAACGCTATTTACGAAGGTGGGGTAGAATGGGCTGTAGCCGATGGTACAAGTGTAAAAGGAATGTTTACACTAATGGATGGTAGCCAAGTAGATGCTGATGTACGTAATGCACCTGTAGCGGCAGATACCTATTATATTACACCAAACAAGTGTACAGAGTGCCAAGGTTTTCATGAAGAGCCACAATGTGCTGCGGTATGCCCAGTAGATTGCTGTGTACCAGATGAAATGTACAAAGAAACTGTGGATGAGCTTTTAGCTAAAAAAGACAGAATGCATTTTTAACTTTTTCATAAACCCCGATTTTATCGGGGAATTACAAGCAGGTGATATTTCCTGTTACAATGGCGAGGGTATTAATTATACTTTCGCCTTTTTGTTTATTCAATTCAAACTAGTTTTATTACAGAAATAATGTTAGTTATTAATTTCGGAGGCTTTAAATTTTTTGATTTGCCCTTTGTCAGACAAAACAAAAATGCCATTTTGAGCTTTCTTTTGTGCAAGAAGTTTTTGAAATGTTAAGTCTAACCCTTTGCGTATTAGTTCACGAAGATTTTGTATATCAACTTCAGTCTTTTTCATTATTCTGATTTTTTATTTGTTGCCAAGCTGCCTCGTCGTAAATTTTTATTTTTATTTTACCTTGACCTTCTGCTATAAAAGTAAATGGTTTACTTGAATTATTTATTACAATCCAAAAATCACAAAGCTCAATAAATTTGTTAGTTAAATTATTAAGGCCTCTAAAATACCTTCTTTTAATGGTATCTTCTGGTATATTATGACCACCCTCACTTACTCTAATTTTAACCCTTTCAATAGCCAAATTTACATGATTAAGCCAAAAAAATAACAGTGTTACAGAATAACCCTTTTCTTTTGCATATTTGATAGTGTTTACATAAGAAAGAGTAGTTAATGTTGTTTCAAAAGCAAAATCAACTTTAGTATCTATGAGTTCATCAATTCTTTCAAGCATAATTCTCCCAGCTTGAAACGATACACTTTCGGGTTTAAAAGGTGAAAGCCCTTTGGCAATTTCATCAGCATTTACAAATTCTTTACAATTAAACATTTCAGGAAGTATAGTAAACGATGCTGTTGTTTTTCCAGCTCCATTGCATCCTGAAATTATATAGAGATTTGGCACCCTTAATTATTTTAAGCCAAAGCTAATAAATATTTTTCCACAATAGCTACATAG
>JAGNRZ010000105.1 GCA_017988335.1 Ferruginibacter sp. | reverse complement strand
ATATAGCACAAAAAAAAGTGGGGGTACAAGTTTTAGTGCTGCTGAAAAAATTGATGTTTTAAATGAAGATAAACCTACTACAGGTTCTGGTTTATTTTCTGCATCGCAAATAAAAGTAACAGCATTATCTGCCGAAGACGATAAAGAAACAACAACTGCCGAAGAAGTTGAAAAAATTACAGGAAGCTTTGTTGTAAAAAATGCAATGCCTTATAAAAATGCCGAAATTATTATTGTAATTACTCAACCTAATGGTAAAGTACTAAAAAACTCGGCTTGGGAAACTGGTATATTTGAAACCAAGGAAGATGGAAGAAAAATGTACTCTCAAAAAATAAAATTTGACTACAGCAAAGGCGAAACTAAAAAATGCAATTTTTCTGTAATTGCAGATAACTATCCTAAAGGAAATTATACCCTACAAATTTATCACAATGGTGTGCTAATAGCTAATTCTGTTAAGACATTGGTTTAACACAATTTGTTAAAAATTTATTTTCCTTTTCTAGGCTAATTTGTTTACGAATTAATTCGTATGTTTGACAAAATAATTATAACCATGAAAAAGATTATAACACTTTTATTGTGTACAACTGCCTTAAGCACATTTGCACAGCAAAAAACAGTTACACAAGCTACCATTACCACAAAAACTATTATTACATCGCCTGATGGTGATGATGGTGGGACACCACCTCCGCCCCCACCTCCAGGACCAGATGGTGCAGAAGTAAGAGTATTTAGATTTGGTGGAGATGGAGAAACAAAAGCGGTTACATACTTAAAAAATAATTTGGTAAAAACAGTTGTAAATAATGAAATGAATATTACTACAACTATTAGAGATAATGATAAAAAAATTACAACCACTTTAATGCAAATGAATGGCAGCACCAATGGTTTTTATACTACTGATGAAGACCAAGAAGTAATGCGTAAGCGTATGGATAGCCTTATGCAAAGCCGCAGACAAGGCAATGATAATAATGCCTTATTAAATAATACCCCTCCAACTACAGAAGTTGTTTATGGTGAAGAAACAAAAAAAGTGGCTGGTATCATGTGCAAAAAAGCGTTGTTAATTACTACAAGAGCTAATAGAGTTGATACTAACACTGTTTGGTACACACCCGAATTTAAATTGCAAGGCATAACATCTACAGGTGGTTTAAGTGGCTTTGGCATGGGTGCTAGAACAACACAATTAGGAGGTTTAGATAAGCTAAATGGTTTTCCCATGCTTTATGAAATGAATATGAGTCGTGGAAGAAAAATGACCGTGGAAGTAACCAAAATTGATATTGAAAAAGAAGTAAAAGATAAAGAATTTGAAGTGCCAAAAGATGTAGAACTGAGATCGGTAAAAGATATGCAAAATGGCGGTGCACCAGGTACTATGCAAATACGTATTGCAGGATAAATAGTAAAATACAGATAATAAAAAAAGAGGCATTCCGCCTCTTTTTTTATGTCTTAATTTTATACTTTAAAGTATAGCATCCCCTTTTTTCTTTGCCTCAGCAGCTTTAGCCGTATTACCTTTAAAGCTATGTATATCTTCAAGCAATCTATAGCAGCTTTTGTAGTTTGCTTTTTGTCCGCCTTTTAATGGTTGTTCAGCTTTTGCATACTCTGCTATAGCTGCCTCAGAATACATTATACATTCATCTGCCATTTTATATGCAGCAGCTTTCTTTTCGGCTCTTTTCTTTATATCTTCAGGCTTTGCTCCTTTTACCTTGTTCATTTCTTCTTGAGCATCATAAGAGTCATTATAAAATGCTCTAGCCATTAATAAATTAGCATCTCCAGTATTTTTTATTTTTAAAGCATTACTTAAAGCATTTTTTACTTTTGTTTTTGCTTCATTATAGTCAGCAGGTTTTGGATCGGTAGTAAAAGCATAATTAAACATTTCTACACTGTAGTTATAGGCAATAGTGTAATTAGTTTTATTCGAAGCTAATATTTCTTCGTACTTAGCAAATAGTGCCTTTTTATCTTTACTATCTACTAATTCTAAAATCTTTTCATCCCAAAATTCATTAGTAGGAAATAATTTTTTTGCCTTACCTATTATAGCATCAAAAGCACTCATGTTCTTTATTTTGCCATAATAGTTTGCCAAGTACTCATACATTTCCATGTTTTCGGTACCAGCAGCTTCAATAGCCACTAGTTTTTCATAATACTCTGCGGCAGCGGCATCGTCATTACCTAATCTAGCCGCTAATGCAGCATTTAATACCAAAGAAGTATCTAATGCAGGAAATTTAAAGCCGTTATATCCAAAACCTTTGGTATGCACATAATTTCCCACCATATTAGCATTTTTAAAATTTTCAAATGCACTTTTATAATCTTTAGCATTATATGCTTTTGAACCTAAATCAAAGAAGCCATTATACAAATCAAATAAACGAACATTTTGCTCTTCGTTCATCCAAGTATTTTTGGCATCCATTACTTGGTATTTTTTAAAGGCTTCAAATGCATCCATTTTACAAGTAGTACAAGTAGGTGTAGTTTTTGACACTTCATTATAAATTACCCCTTTGTAGTACCAACCATCTGCTTTTGCAGCATTTTTTTCATCGGCCAAAAATTTGTCAATAAGTGTTTTAGCATCATTATACTTAGTAAGAAGCACTAATTTTTTTACATCATCCAATGTTTGGGCAAAAATTGTATTGCTTACTATTGCCAATGTAACTACCAATAAACTTTTTTTCATTTGTTAATTTATTTTTTGTGATAAAGATATTCCTTAATTTTTTTATTAAGATGATTTTATGCCTCAAATTTCATAAACCATGCCATAGTTGTTAAAAATCAATACTATGTAGGCTTTAACAGTATTTTATCAATAATATAAAAAATGGCTTAATTTACAGCCTCATTTTTACTTTGATTACTCAAAATACTATACAACAAATACTTAGCCGAACCGATATTGTAGATATTGTTGGCACATTTGTAAAGCTCAAAAAAAGAGGTACAAACTATTTGGGGTTATGCCCTTTTCACAACGAAAAAAGCCCTTCATTCACTGTATCTCCCAGCAAAGAAATTTATAAATGCTTTGGCTGTGGCAAAAGTGGTAATAGTGTAAGCTTTTTAATGGAAGCCGAAAAGTATAGTTATGCCGAAGCCTTACGTTGGCTTGCTAATAAGTACAATGTAGAAATTGAAGAAACCGAAACAAGCCCAGAGTACAAAATACAACAACAAACAGCCGATAGCCTTTACATTATAAACAATTTTGCTCAACAATTTTTTAGCAACTATTTATTTGAAAATGAAGCTGGCATTGATATTGGTTTAAGTTATTTAAAAAGTCGTGGTTTTAGAGAAGACACCATTAAAAAATTTCAAATTGGCTTTAACCCAGAGGAAAGAGATGGTTTTACAAAAGCAGCATTAGCTGCACAATACAATCAAGAGCTGCTGTTAAAAACTGGCTTGGTTAATAATAGAGATGGAAATTTGTATGATAATTATCGAGGTAGAATAATTTTCCCTGTTCATAATCAAAGTGGTAAGGTTTTAGGCTTTGGTGCCAGAATTATTAAAAGTAATGACAAGGCGCCTAAATACATTAACACCCCCGAAAATGAAATTTACGTAAAAAGTAAAATTTTATACGGCTCGTATTTTGCAAGGCAAGCCATTGATAAAGCAGATGAATGCTTATTGGTGGAGGGTTATACAGATGTGGTAAGTTTGCACCAAGCTGGTATTGAAAATGTGGTGGCTAGTGGTGGTACATCCTTAACTCCAGATCAACTTCGATTAATAAAAAAATATACCAATAATCTTACTATTATATATGATGGAGATGGTGCAGGTATAAAGGCGGCTTTACGTGGGTTAGATTTAGCTTTAGAAGAAGGTCTTAATGTAAATCTTGTACTTATACCTGACGGCGAAGACCCTGATAGCTATGTAAATAAAGTGGGTGCAAGTGAGTTTGCTGAGTTTATTAAAAGCAACAAAAAAGATGTTGTACTTTTTCAATTAAATATTGCTTTAGCCGAGGCTGGTAACGATGCTAACAAAAAATCGTTAGCTATTAATCAAATTGCAGAAACCATTGCTAAAGTAAATAAACTGGAAGATTTTAGCAAGCAACAAACCTACATTAAACAAAGTGCCGAAATTTTAAAAATAGATGAAAGTGGTTTGCATGCTTTAGTAAATAAGCATATAAAAGAAAAAGTTGTTAAAGATGAGAATAAGGCTCAGCGGCTTTTTGAAAGTGAAAATGTAACTGAAAATACACCCTTCATTGATGATGATACTGTTTTATTGCTTAGTAAAGATGAGCTACATGAAAAAGCCATGGTACGTTCTTTAATTGAATTTGGACATAAAGAATGGGATGAAACACAAAAAGTAGTAGAATACATTTTTAAAGAAATTGATGAAAATAATTTAGATGATTTAATGGATAATAAGGAATTAATAAAACTGTTACAAGCCTATAAAAATATGTACGATTTGGGTAATGAGCCCACAGCCAAAAATTTTTTGTTTCATGAAGATGCTGCTATTAGTAGTATGGCGGTAAGTATTATGGACTTTAATTATGAAATAAGCCCCAATTGGAGAGATCATTTTGATGGACACATACCCACAAGAGAAGATTTATTTAAAGAAGAAGTTTTTAGCACACTTAACTATTTAAAACTTAGAAAAATTAAACGCCTTATAGCCGAAAATCAGTTGGATATGGAAAAAAGTAGCAACAGCGATGAGCAAATGGTGTTACTACAAACCCATCAGCATTTAAAACAAATGGAAATGCAACTTACAAAACAGTTAGGCACAGTTATTTTTAAATAAACTTATCGTTGGTTATACGTTTTCTTACCTTCTGCCAATTTTTCTACAGTAGAGTGTAACCGTTTAGTTTTAGTTTCTTCTTTTTTGGCACTTAAAATCCATTCCACATATTCTCTTTTATGGCTAAAAGACAAGGCTTCGTAAGTAGCTAAAGCCGTTTTATTTTTGTGCAGTAATTTTTTTAATTCTTCTGGAATTTCAACTGTTCTTTTTTCGTAATCAATACCAGGGGCAGGGTTTGCAGTTGAAAAATTTTCTTTAGCAATTGGTGCTTCAGTATCTGGCTTTTTAAATCGCAATGCAGTCCATACATTATCCAAAGCTATAGATCGTACAGTTTCAAATCCAAATTTGGTTACACAATCCCAATTAGCATCTCTACTTAAATCACTAGCAATTTTACTTGTTAATTTAGGATAAGCAATCCATAATTTAGCATCGGTTTGCAAGGCTGGTAATACATCGCTTAAAATATCTTTTAATTGTTTTTGGCTTATGGCAAATACCAACGCAAAATCAATTTTACGGGCTTTAAGCAAAGGAGTTACGTTTTTTGCAAAAGATAATTTTGCAAATTGTTTTTCTATTGAAGATGGCAACCCTTGAATTAGCAAGTTTTTTTCATCCTTTAACTGTAACTTTTCCAATACATTTTGCAAAGACATAGGCAAAAAACTGTTGTTTTGGTAATTGGTTATAAAAGGGTGCAAAGTTACAAAAAGCTATTTTCTTTTACGCATTTTGCTATTTTTTTAGAAAAAACCGAAGTCGAATACTAGCTTCTTTATACATATCAATTGTAAAATAGCACTTTTTTATAGAATATCTTGTAGAACTAGCTAATTTTTACTTTTCATAGCATAAAAAACCTGCATATTTTAAATAATATGCAGGTTAATATATGTTTTTATAAATTTTATTTAACAGCCCCTACAGGTTTGTAGTAACTCAACGCTTCAGGCATAAATTTTTCCAATTCTGCAATTCTCCTTTCATCGCTTGGGTGTGTAGCCAAAAATTCTGGTGGTTTTTGCCCACCAGCTTGGCTCATTCTTGTCCAAAATGGAACTGCCTCTCTAGGATTATAGCCAGCCATTGCAGCAAAGTTTAGTCCATAACGGTCTGCTTCCAACTCTTGTTTTCTACTGTTTGGTAATAAAACACCTACTTGTGCTGCAGGTGCAAAAATATTATTAAATAAACCATTTGCTTTTTGATTACCACTTGTAAATATATTACCAGCTATTTCAAAGCCTTGTGCTATGGCTACTTGGCTTATTCTTTCGTTGCCATGGTGTGTTACTGCATGAGCAATTTCATGCCCCATTACTACGGCTAATGCAGCTTCATTTTGTGTAATAGGTAATAAGCCTGTATATACAACTACTTTACCACCCGGCATACACCAAGCATTTACATCTTTACTATCTACAAGGTTAAACTCCCATTTGTAGTTTTCAAGTTCCTTAGCCAAGCCTTTTGCTGTATAATAATCTGTAATTGCTTTCGAAATTCTAAGCCCTACCCTACGTACCATTTCAGCATCTTTATTTACATTTTCGCTAAGTACTTTATTGCTAGATAAAAAGCTACGATACTCTGTTAAAGCTTGCTCTTGCAAAACATTTTCTGGAAATAATTTAAGCTGCTTACGACCTGTTACCGCATTTTTGCTACAAGCAATAAATAAAGGCAGTGCAAATAGAATTATAAATACCTTTTTCATTTTTTTTGGGTTTTTATATATGTATAACAATTGATGTACCAAATTACGTTTTGTTTAATTACAAAATGCAATTTATTGTTAAGATGATTTTATTTTGGAAAGGTTGCAATGGAAATGTTAATCATTTCTACGACGGGCTTTTCTTCTATCCCTATATTTTAAAATAGGCACTCTACTTTCAACGCCTCGTAAAATTCTACCAATATTTTTTTGGTGAGTAAGTACAACTAATATAGCAATTAATAAAGCAAATAAACGGTATAAAAATTCATGCTCATTCCATATCCACAATACACTAATAGGTAGCATAACTGCACCTAATACTGAACTTAAGGAAACATATCTTGTTAAAAAAAGTACCAATAAAAAAACACCTACACAACAAACCGCTACAAGGGGTTGAACGGCCAATATCATCCCAAATAAAGTGGCAACGCCTTTACCACCTTTAAAATTTGCAAAAATTGGAAATACATGGCCTATTACGGCTGCCAAGCCCAAGCCAATCATAAAATTGGTTCTTTCTAATTCGTTACTTAAATAAAACGGAAGTAAATTATATAGTGCTACAGCCGCCACTCCTTTTAAAATATCAATTATCATTACAATAGTACCATAGCGTTTGCCTAATACTCTAAAAGTATTTGTAGCGCCCATGTTACCACTTCCGTAGTCACGTATATCTATACCAAAATATTTTTTGCTAATTATTAGTGCAGTAGGTATTGAGCCAATTAGGTATGCCAGTATGATAAGCCCTAGTTCTTTCATCCGTTTTCCTTAGTTGAGTTGAATAGCAAAGATAAGACTTTATTAAAAAAGTAACATTAATTTAATACACAACTTATATTCAATTTTGTTTGTATATACAATTGATACAAAGCCAATTGTTACGTTCTATAGCCTTGATATTGTTAAAATTATGCGTTAACAATAAATTATTCATCTGGTCAAAATCGCTGGGTAAAAAGCCGCTAAATAATACTTGCGATTTTGGTTTACAAATAGCTACTATCTGCTCTATGGCGGCAGTAATTACATTTAAGTTGATATTTGCCAATACTACATCGTACTGCTTAACAGACTCAATAGCATCAGCTTTTGTAAGGTATATTTTATTGCAGTTGTTAGCTTCCACATTTTCTTTTGCATTTTCAATACTCCACTCATCATTATCAATAGCATCTACATGTATTGCCCCCAATTTTTCGGCTAAAATGGCTAATACACCAGTGCCAGTGCCAAAATCAAAAACCGATTTATTGGTAAAATCAATTGTACTCATTTGTTGCATCATTAAAAAAGTAGTGGCATGATGACCAGTGCCAAAACTCATTTTGGGGGTTACGATTATTTCATGTTTTACATTAGTTATTGGTTCATGAAAAGATGCTCTTACCGCTACAAAATCATCTACAACAACAGGCTCAAAACTACTCTCCCATTGGGCATTCCAGTTTTGTTGTGCAATTTCTTTGGTGGTATAAGTAAGATGATGAGCATTCAAAATTTCATCAACATCTGCCCCTCTAAATTCTTCTTTTTTAATAAAAGCTTGCAAGCTATTTTCGGTTTCTTCAAAGCCTTCAAAACCAATATTGGATAATTGAGCAATTAGTATTTCTGTTTGTTCTTGGTTAGATGTGTTTATTTCTATTTGAGTGTAAGTCATATTGGTAAAGGTATTTTATTTTCACCGCAGAGAAAAGAGTTAATAGAGTTTACGCAGAGTTCTCTGTGTAAACTTTGCATCCTCCTTTTCCCTGTAGTGAACACCAAAGGTTTTCATAAATTTGTACCATGCAAATAGACTTACGTTCCGATACATTTACCAAGCCATCTCCAGCCATGCTTAATGTTATGTTTGCTGCACAAGTAGGCGATGATGTTTTTGGTGAAGACCCAACTGTTAATGAATTAGAAAGATTAGCTGCCGATATGTTTGGTATGCAGGCTGCTTTATTTTGCCCAAGTGGCACTATGACAAATCAAATAGCCATAAAATGCCACACACAACCTGGCGACGAAGTTATTTGCGATGAGCTTAGCCATGTTTATCAATTTGAAGGCGGTGGCATTGCTTTTAACAGTGGCAGCTCTGTAAAACTTTTGCATGGCGATAGAGGTAGAATAAATGCAGAACAAGTTGCCATTGCAATTAACAATAAATTTGATGTGCATAAAGCAAGCAGTAGTTTAGTATGTCTTGAAAATACTTGCAATTTTGGCGGAGGTTGTTGTTATAATTTTACAGATATACAAGCCATAAAACAAGTTTGCTTACAAAATAATTTAACGCTTCACTTAGATGGTGCAAGGCTTTTTAATGCGTTGGTTGCTAAAAACGAAACACCAAAACAATACGGCGAAATTTTTGATAGCATTTCTATTTGTTTAAGTAAAGGCTTAGGAACACCAGTTGGTAGCTTGCTTTTAGGTAAAACTGATTTTATTAAAAAAGCAAGAAGAGTGCGTAAAGTTTTTGGTGGCGGAATGAGACAGGCAGGGTATTTAGCTGCCGCAGGTATTTACGCTTTACAACATAATATTGATAGATTAGCGGAAGACCATGCTGCCGCTAAAACTATTGCAAACGCATTAGTTGAAAAAGATTTTATTGGCAAAATAATGCCCGTAGAAACCAATATTTTAATTTTTGAAGTTGTAGAAAGCTATACTCCGAAAGAGTTTTGTGAACGATTAAAGCATAATGATATCTTTTGCTTAGCCATCTCCCCCACTCAAGTACGTATGGTGACCCACTTAGATGTTACCAAAGAAATGTTAAATAAAATTTTGAAGGTAATTGAAGCAATGTAATTGAAAATAAATTCGTTTATTGTGATAGCACTTTTACTTAAGACGGATAAAATAACCGCAAAGGCACAAAGACACTAAGTCGCAAAGTAAATTATATCTTGGTGTCTTTGTGCCTTTGCGGTAAATTTAAAAAATCATCAACCCCACTCCCACCATAGTAATCCTTAGAGAGCGGCAATTGCTGTTACGAGTGTTAAAATTATATGTAGTAGTTAATGATACCCATATTTATGAATTAAATGAACAACAACCCGTTGTTATTGAACAGGAAAAATTACCTATTAAAGTTACAGCAAAAAATGGGTTTCATTTTTCAGAGTTACTCACCATTGAGAGTAATATATCTTCAGTAATATTATTGGGAGTTGGGTGTAAAGTAGATAACGGCGAATTAATAGGTTGCTTATTTTTAAGTGTGTGGTTATTCATCATTTATTTTGCCATACACAATTACGCCATTTTAGCCTTAGCAAATTTGCCCATTCTATATCTTATGTATTTTTTCTTTTGGAAGCCAAAACAGTTTTTGCATGTAAGAATAGTTAATAAAAAATAGTATTCACAGTTAGATAGGTTACGTCTTTGTGCCTCTGTGGTTATTCCTTAACTTCGTACTCTAAAAAAATAGTAAGTGAGTCTTCCAAAAATTAACCCAACAACCACTGCCGCTTGGGCTTTATTACAGCAACATTTTACCCAAATGCAAAAGGTACACATGAAAGATTTATTTGCACAAGATGCAGATAGGTTTAGTAAATTTTCAATGTGTATAAAAGATATTGTATTCGATTATTCTAAAAACATCATAACCCAAAAAACAATTGATTTACTTATTCAACTTGCTAATGAATGTAAAGTAGATGAGGCCATAAAAGCCATGTTTAATGGCGAAAAAATAAACGAAACCGAAGGCAGAGCTGTTCTGCATACTGCCTTACGCAACTTTAGCAATAAGCCAGTATTTACAGACGGTAAGGATGTAATGCCCGATATAAAAGCTGTGTTACAACAAATGAAAACGTTTTGTGAGCAAATACATAATGGCATACACAAAGGTTATACTGGTAAAAAAATAAAATACATTGTAAATATTGGTATTGGTGGCAGCGACCTTGGCCCTGTAATGGTTACAGAAGCGTTGAAGCCTTATTGGATTGAAGGCATACAAACCTATTTTGTAAGTAATGTGGATGGTACACATATTGCCGAAACGCTAAAAAAAGTAAATGCAGAAGAAGCCATCTTTTTAATTGCTAGCAAAACATTTACCACACAAGAAACCATGACCAATGCAAACACGGCAAGAGAATGGTTTTTGCAACAGGCAAAAGATGAAGCCCATATTGCCAAACATTTTGTTGCCCTAAGCACTAATAAAGTGGAAGTAGAAAAATTTGGAATTGATGCAGCAAATATGTTTCCTTTTTGGGATTGGGTTGGAGGTAGATACAGTTTGTGGAGTTCTATTGGCTTATCTATAGC
>JAGNRZ010000247.1 GCA_017988335.1 Ferruginibacter sp. | reverse complement strand
GTACAGGCTGAAACTGACAAATTGCGTAGAATGGGCGATGATTTAAGAGGAGCTGTTATTGGTCAGCAAGAGGCAATAACAAAAGTTGTTAAGGCTATACAACGAAATAGGGTAGGATTAAAAGATCCTAAAAAGCCAATTGGTACTTTTATTTTTTTAGGTCCAACAGGTGTTGGTAAAACAGAGTTAGCTCGTTCTTTAGCAAGGCATATGTTTGATAGTGAAGATGCTTTGATACGTATTGATATGAGTGAATACATGGAGAAGTTTACGGTAAGTCGATTGGTAGGAGCGCCTCCAGGGTATGTTGGATACGAAGAAGGCGGACAACTAACCGAAAAGGTTAGACGTAAACCATACAGTGTAATCTTATTAGATGAAATTGAAAAAGCACATCCTGATATTTACAATATTTTGTTGCAGGTGCTAGATGATGGTCAATTAACAGATGGCATGGGAAGAAAAGTTGATTTTAAAAATACCATGATTATAATGACATCTAATATTGGCGCAAGACAATTAAAAGATTTTGGGGATGGGGTAGGCTTTGCCACTGCTAGTAGAATGGAGAATAGCGAAGAGAATAATAAAGCAGTTATAGAAAAGGCATTGAAAAGAACATTTAGCCCCGAATTTTTAAATAGAATAGATGATGTAATAGTATTTAACTCTTTAACCAAAGAAAATATTTTTGAGATAATAGATATTTTAATGAAAGGTGTAATGAAAAGATTAGTTAATCTAGGATTTTCATTGGAGTTGACTGAAGAGGCTAAAACATTTATTGCGGATAAAGGTTACGATAGTCAGTTTGGCGCTAGACCTCTACATAGAGCTATTCAAAAATATTTAGAAGACCCATTAGCAGAAGAAATACTAAATATGACAATTAAGAACGGAGATATTTTAGTAGCCGAATTAGATGAGGCAAAAGAGAAAATAAAGTTTACCTACAAAGAAGAGCCAAAAGCTAAAAAGAAACAAGCGGAATCATAGTTTAATAAAATGTAAAATAAAAAAGTGCAGAGACTTCTGCACTTTTTTATTTTAATAATGCTTTTGCACTTTGCTTTTTTTTATTCAACTTTGTTTAAGTATGAGTAAGAAAATAATTATCACCATTGATGGATGGTCATCTTGCGGAAAAAGTACTTTGGCAAAACAACTAGCTAAAGCACTTGGCTATCTGTACATTGATAGTGGAGCCATGTATAGGGCCATCACCTTATATTTTCTTAGAAATCATATAGATTGGACCGATGTAAAAGAAGTAAACGGAGCATTGAATAATATTCTTCTCCATTTTGAATTCAATCCCAAGTCGCAGCAATCGGAAATATTTTTGAACGATGAAAATGTTGAATATGTAATTAGGGATTTAGTAGTAGCGGAAAAAGTAAGTGATGTAGCTGCTATAAGAGAAGTGAGAGAATTTGCCGTAGCTCAACAACAAAAAATGGGAGAACAAAAAGGAATTGTAATGGATGGAAGAGATATTGGAACTACTGTATTCCCTAATGCTGAGCTTAAAATTTTTATGACGGCAGATAGCGCCATAAGGGTTGAGCGAAGATTTAAGGAATTGTATGAGAAAAATCCAAACATTACGCTTGATGAGGTGAAGGCAAACTTAGAGTTAAGAGATTATATTGATAGCCATAGAGAAATTAGCCCTCTACGTAAGGCAGACGATGCTTTTGTACTTGATAATACAAATCTTACTATGGAAGAACAATTTGATATTGCATTTAAATTAACACAAGCAATACTACAGTAGTAGTTTAAATACTACTCTAATTTATTTGGTAAATTAAAAAATGTTAGTTTATTTTACATTGTATTTAGTCATATCCCCCAAGACTAAAATGCCGTCCCAATAATCCATCTGTCAACCAAAAACTTTATCCAGGTTTCCATTTAAAGCCAAGCTTTGTCCATTATTTAGTTTATCTCAAATAAAGTTTACTTTATTGTGCTTGGGGTACTGCTATTTTCCAACCGAAAGCCGTTTCATAAATCATTTTTAAAAATTAAACCTTAAGCAAAATGAAACCTAGCTTTACCTTTTTTAAAGGAGTACAACCTATTTTGTACAAATCAGTCTTGTTTATTTTATTTTTTGTAGTTATTAATTTTCAACAAGTTAATGCCCAGTGCTCATGCACAGGTTCTTCCGGAAATCTGTTAACTACAAACCCAAGTTTTGAAACCACTAGTCCTATTGGATGGTCTTCTAACAATGGTAGTTTCATATCTGTTAGTGGAAATGGGAGTGCATCTCAACCAGCCTTCCAAGTTTGTGGTAGCCGCTACGGACTATTAACACCTAGTAGACCCAATTCTGGAACACAAACTGCAATATTTTATCAAGAGTTAACAGGCAGTACTGTTACAGCAGCAATTGGAAGTTTAATTACATTCAATTTGTGGGCTGGTACATATACAGATGCTGCAGGTAATTCACCTCAGTTAAAATTAATTTTTTACAATTCTTCAAATAATGAAATAACAGCATCAACTATTACAGTACCTGTTGATAGGAATAATATTAGTAGTACTGTAGGCTTAAAACATTATTCACTTTCACAAACGGTTCCAACTGGCGCTACTCGTATTAGAGTACAAGGTAGCATGACAAGAACCTCATCTCAAAACAGTGATATCTATCTTAAGGTTGATGGAGCTTGTTTATCATACAATAACCTTACTCTTGGTAACAAAGTATTTTTTGATAAAAATAATAATGGCTTATTAGATGCAACCGAACATGGAATGGATGGATTTGTAGTAAACCTTTATGTAGATGCCAATGATGATAATATCGCAGACGGTAATGCAATAAAAACAACTACAACTGCAAATGGGGGTACATATACTTTTACTAACTTAAGTGCCGGTAATTATATTGTTGGAGTAGAAAATGCTGTGTCTGGTTTAGTAAGTTCTACCAATATTGGTAG
>JAGNRZ010000104.1 GCA_017988335.1 Ferruginibacter sp. | reverse complement strand
AACTCGGCAAACCAACCTGTAATAGCCGTTATTACAGGGTTTAAGGCATTGCGTAAGCCATGTTTAAAAATAACCTGTTGTTTAGAAAGTCCTTTTGCATAGGCTGTTCTAATATAATCCTGGTTAAGTACATCCAGCATTGCACTACGAGTAAGTTGTGTAATAATGGCTAATGGACGAATACCTAATGTAAATGCAGGCAGTATTAAGTTTTTTATAGTAATATACTTTTCGCCTGTGACTTCATCAATATCAAACCAACTACCTGTTAAATTTAAACCAGTATAATTATGCAACACTACTCCAAAAAAGTAGGCTACTAAAATGCCCATAAAAAAAGATGGGGCAGAAATACCTATAATGCTACTAAAAACAGCAGAGGTATCAATCCATGTGCCTTTTTTTACTGCAGCCAGCACACCTAATAGTACACCAAAAAAAGTAGCAAATAACATAGCAGCAAATGCTAGTAGTAAAGTACCTGGCAATGCTTCCATAAGCATTGTGCCTACATTTTTTTTTGTTTGATAACTTTTGCGGAGATAGGGAATTTTAATACCAAATTTTTTATCGCCACCTATAAAAAACCCTTTTAATTTTTTAGCTTCAATATCCGCTGCACTATGAAGGCAAATTGGTGATACATCATTTAGGTAGAGTACAAATTGTTTCCATTTAGGTTGATCTAAGTATAAATCTTTACGAATATTATCCATGGTTTTTTTATCGCCGGTTTGCCCCACAATCATACGGGCAGGGTCACCAAAACCTTGAAACATGATAAAAACAAGTGCTACCACCCCTAGGAGGATGGAGATAGAATAAGCCGCTTGTTTTATAAAACTTTGCATTGTACGACACTTTTTATTTTAAAACCGAATGAATATCTCCACTACCCCACTTTTGTTTTACTATAGGTCCATTCATTAAATACAATGTAGGGTTGCTTCGGCTAGCAGTTTTTATAGCTGTAGCATCACAAATAAAAATATTTGTGTAAATCTTCGCTTCTAGTTGGCTATTCCATTGGTAATTATATCTTTTATTAGCGGCTGTAAAATCTGTCGTAATTACATAAATAGGTTTTTTTGTTATAAAATGCTGTTCAGAAATGAATCTTTTATCTTCTCTCCATTTTGATGAGATAGCGTCAAAATCTTTAACAAACAATAAATAATACTCTCCTTGTTGACTTAATATCGCCTCGGTTGTATCATTACCACTTTCTGTAGTAAATGAAAAATCATTAATTAAAGGAATGTTATTCTTCCCTTTTTCAACAAGCACTTGCTTTCTATCTACAAATTGCCATGTACTATCTGGTAAAGATGCTGTAGTAAACTCCTTTTTTACACCATCTTTTTGATAAGTAAATGAATAATCATATTTATCTGGCACAGCATCCTTTGGCATTTTGCGTAATTCCAAAATATTGTTACCTACTTTATAAGGCAAACAATCTTTCAGTGGTAAATGATGTTGTACATACGTTTGTAAAAATAAAGTACCTCCTATTGTTAGCACTAATATGGCTATACAAAAAATAGGCTTAAATAATGGCTTTATATATTGATTGGCAAATAATAAAATCAATACCAATACTAACAAAATAATATCTTTTGTAAATGTTTGAGTTGGTGTAAGTGGGATACAATCACCAAAACAGCCACAGGCTTTTATTTTGCCAGTAAACAACACAAAAGCAGTTAAAAATGTAAAAAATAAAGTAAGTAACAACAAAAGCCAAATAGCAATTTTTTTGTACCACCCCAATAATAATGCAACACCTAGTAACACTTCCAGCGTAATCATTATTACTGAAAATGATAAAGCATGTTCATTAAAACTGTTCATTAACTTAGGTAAAAAACCATCTCTTGCCCATACTTCAAAAAACTCTTGCATTTTGTAACTTAGTCCTTTGGGGTCAATTGCTTTTACTAAGCCACTAAATATAAAAAGGCAGCCTACAATTACTCTTGCTATGTTTACAAATGCTTTCATGATTAACCTTTATGTATTTTTTCTTCAATTAAAATCAGGGCAAAAACAGCATAATTTATTATGTCGTAAAAATTAGCATCAATGCCTTCACTTATGCTAGTTTGCCCATCATTTTTAAGTATTTGTTTAATACGCAAAATTTTTGCAAGCGATAAATCCACAAAGCTTTCTTGGCTCATCTCTCTCCAAGCCTCTCCATAGTCGTGGTTTTTATCTTGCATTAATTTTTTTGCTATGCTAATTTTTTCTTCATACAATTTTTCTACTTCTACTACTGGTAATTCTTCAACTTCGTCATCGTTAATATCTAATTGTATTAAACCAATTATGCCATAGTTAAGAATTCCTTTAAATTCACTTGCAACATCGTCACCTACTTTTTGTTCCCCTTTTTCTTGTATTGTTCTTATACGCTTTAGCTTAATATAAATTTGGTCTGCAACAGAAATAGTGCGGTACACTCTCCAAGAGGTGCCGTAATCCTTTGTTTTATTTATAAAGATATTTTTTGCACTATTTACTGCGTTAGTATATTGTTCTACTGTACTACTCATTACTTCTTTTTTGCTTTTACTTTAGGTTTTGAAACAGTTGCTTTTTTAATTGTTGGTTTAGATGTAACTGGTTTATTATTAGCACCAATAATTTCAACGATGTCAATATCAAAAATTAAAATTTCATTGGGCTCAATATTACCATCGCCAGTACCCATTGTGCCAAAACCAATTGGTGAAGGAACATAAAGTTTAGCTTTGCTACCTTTATTTAAATACGTTAATCCTTCTTCCCACCCAACAATTACTCTTCCTGTTTGAGAAAGATCAACCTCAAGTGGCGTTACATGACCAAATTGTGGGTTGGTATTACTATCAAACATTTTACCTGCAAAGGTTTTGCCAGTATAATTTACTTTTACTTTATCCATAGGAGTAACATTTTTACCTATACCTTTTTTTAGTATTTGTATAAATGTACCTTTGGGGGCTTTAATAATGTTTGTGATTTTATTTGCTTTAAAATAGCTTTCCAATATGGCATTTTGTTGTTTAAACAAATCGGCATCTCTAGCCATATTTGCTTCAGCCATTTTTTGTTGTTGCTTCACCATTTCTTCATCTGCTTTGGCTTTTGATTCATATACATCTTCTATTTTTAAGCAAGTGTAAATATGTTTTCCAGGCTCAAAAGTAGGCGGCATAGGTACTCCTGTATTTTTAAAAGCAGAGTCAACCACAATTCTCATAACTACGCTATCATTATTTTTTAGTTGCTTTAATACATCATAATAATATAAAGGCAATCCACTTGAGCCAGCAGTATCAAGGGGTTGAATAGGGCTAGTATAATTTTTACTATCATAAAGTATAGAATCCTTTGTACCTCTATACATTTGCACAATGTGCATTTTTAAATAATTACCATACTGCACAATATTGCCCGATGCAGAGGGGAAAATTTTATATTCAATATTATTATCTCCTTTTATAAAACCATCTTCTGTTTGGGCAAATGATGCTTTACCTGTAATTAATAAGGCAAAAAATAGAAATTTATATTTCATTTAATTTGTTGAAGTTTGTAAATATTTTAGCATCAAAAATAGCCTAAATATGTCAATGTTTACGTTAAACTGCAAGGGTAATTTACTGGTAATTGAGCAGCCAATTGTTATGGGCATTGTTAATGTTACACCAGACTCATTTTACAAGGGCAATATAAACGATGATATAATTGGCATGGTAGCTCAAATGATAAATGATGGAGCAACAATTATTGATGTTGGTGGACAAAGTACTAAGCCAAATAGCACTAAGTTAACCGCTGATGAAGAATTTGAAAGAGTAATACCTGTTATTGAAAAAATTAAAACCACTTTTCCTAATACAATTATTTCGATTGATACTTTTTACAGCAAAGTAGCAATAGACGCTGTACAAGCTGGTGCATCCATAGTAAACGATATAAGTGCTGGGAGTATAGATAAAACAATGATTACTGAGGTTGCCAAGCTAAATGTTCCTTATATATGTATGCACATGCAAGGTACACCTGCCACTATGCAACAAAATCCTTCTTACGAAAATGTAACTCAAGATGTATTAGATTTTTTTATTAAAAAAATTGATGAGTGCAGAAAAGCAGGCATTAAGGATATAATTATTGACCCTGGTTTTGGATTTGGCAAAACAATTGAGCACAATTATACTTTATTAAAAAATTTAGCTACGTTTAAAATGCTTGATTGCCCAATATTAGCAGGCTTGTCTAGAAAAAGTGTTATTTACAAAACACTTAACACTACTCCTAATGAGGCATTAAATGGCACTACTGCATTAAATACACTGGCATTAAACAATGGAGCTACAATTTTAAGGGTACATGATGTAAAAGAAGCTAAGGAAGCGATAGACTTATTTATGGCTTACAAAAAAGCACCTCTTTAAGAGAGGTGCTTTTGTATAGTATCTTAATTTAGGCTTTTACTTATTTCCGCCTTGTTGCTGTTGCATTTGTTGTTGCATCTGTTGCATTTGCTGCATCTTCATCATTTCTTCTCTTTGCTTGGCCATTAATGCATTTTGTACATCCATTGCTTGTTTTTTAGTAAGAACATCTACAATTTCAATATCAAATATTAAGTTTTCGTTTACATCAATCCCTCTTTCTTTATCTCTAGCATTGTTTCCATAAGCTAGTACACTTGGAATGTATAATCTTGCTTTTGAACCTTTACCTAATTGCTTAATACCATCAACCCAACCTTTAATTACGGGTACTGGTTGCTCAAATAGATTAACTAAGTAAGGTTCGTTTGCAACACCAGGCTTAGCTTCTGTGTTGCTATCAAATACTTTACCTTTTAAATTTCTACCAGTATAATTTACTTTAACGCCATTGCTATCTGTTATTACGCCTGTACCAGGTGTAATAATTTCAACATATACACCAGCAGCAGTTTTAGTGGCTGTAATTTTATTTTTAGAAATATAGTCTTTTAACAACTTATCATCTTCCATTATTTGCTTTATAGCCGCAATTGAATCTTCTTTTGCTTTTTTAGCTTTAAAAATAGCTTCGCTAGCAACGTATTGGTCTGACAAACGTTTTTGAGCAGCGGTTAAGCTAGCACTATCTTTATAAAATTGTTTAATTGTGTATGATTGAATAATATAGTATCCTTTTTTCATCCAAGGCATTTCAGGTTGTCCCATCTGCTTTGATCTGTTAATAATACTATCTGTTTTTTCTCTAATTATAATACTATCTCCTACACGTAATGTTTTAAACATTTGATAAGCCTCTGGGCCAAATAATACACTATCTAATTGAGCTATTTGATTTACCATAAGCTCTTTGGGTATTAAAGAACTATCCTTATTTGTGTACAAAGCATATCTTGAAAACTCAAACCAATTGCCATATTTCAATGTATCTCCTTTGTTTGAAGAAACGACAGTGTACTCCATACCGTTTTTCATTTTTTTATACTTAGGCTGGCAACCTATTAAGCCAATACCAATTATAATGGCTAATAAATAACTAATTTTTGTATTCATTTTGTTTTATATTTTTTAAAATTGATAACTACTTAATTGTGCTGCATTTTCCTTCATAGCAGCTTTAAATTTTATAACTACTTCATCTAGTGTTTCTTTGTTAAACCCACCTGCCGCATTAAAATGACCTCCACCATTAAAATATTTACGGGCAAATGTATTTACATCAAAATCGCCTTTACTTCTAAATGAACTTTTACGTTCTTCTCCTCTATCAATAATAATAGCGGCTAATTTTATTCCTTTAATACTTAATGGATAGTTGACTAGCCCTTCTGTATCACCTGTTTTAACATCATACTTAATTAAATCGGCTTGTGGTATGGCTATTAAAGCAGTATTATATTCATAAAAAACTTCCATACGGTTAGATAATACATTACCTATAAACCTAAAACGGTTTTCTAAAAAATTATCGTAAATCTCTTCATGTACTATGCTATGGTTCAGCCCTTTTTCTTTTAAATCAGCTACCATGGTGTGTACACTTGCAGTAGTTGACGGAAACCTAAAAGAACCTGTGTCAGTCATTACACCAGCATATAAACAACTTGCTATATCAGTGGTAATGTTTTGATTATATCCGCTATTGCAAATAAAATCATAAACCATTTCTGCCGTACTACTTTTGCCAGTATCGCTTATACCATAAGCAAAAACCTCTGTTTGGGGTTCTCGGTGATGGTCAATTAAAATACGTTCGCCTTTTGCATTTAGCAGCATTTCTGCCATATTTTTAGTTCGGCTAAGGGTATTAAAATCTAAGCAAAAAAGCCAATTTGCCTCATTAATTAAAGCATTACATTTTTCAGTTTGTTGTTCGTAATCAATTATTTTTTTACACCCTGGCATCCAATTAAAAAAAGATGCCCAATTGGTAGGTGATATCACGTTAACATCATGCCCTAATTGAATTAATATATGATACAAGCCCAATGAAGAACCCAATGCATCAGCATCTGGCTTTTGATGAGTAGTAATAATCACTTTTTTTGGTGATTGACCAAGTAATGGAAATATGTTTTGTATTGGCTGCATAAAGCGGCGGCAAAAGTAGTGTATTTTGGCTAAAAGCTTGTTTTACTTAATAAAAAAGCTGTTGCAATAGCAACAGCTTTATAAAATATGTTATTAATGTTTAGTGAGAAGCTTTAATATCCAAGGTTAAATTAATTTCTTTAGCAACTTTACCTTCTGCACCGTAAGTAATGCCCCACTCTGTTCTATCAATATTAAAAGATGCTTTTACAGCCACTTTACCATCTGCCATTGAAACTGTTGCAGGAAAACTTACACTTTTTGAAACACCTTTTAAATTTAAGTTTCCTGTAATGGTATGAGTAGCATCTGCACTTACCATACCCTCTGGCTTTTCAGTAATTGCTTTTACCTCAGTAATATCAAAAGTGGCAGTTGGATTTTTAGCTACATCAAAAAAATCTGGTGCTTTTAAATGCCCCTCTAATCCATCTTTACCTTTACCTGTCATATCTGTGTTTGTAAGTGAGTTCATATCAATTACAAAGTTACCTGCAGCAACTAATCCATTATCTGCCTGTAAATTACCACTAGCCAATTTTAAAGTACCAGTATGTTTACCACTTGGTTTAGAACCAGTCCATCCAATTACACTGTTCTCCACATCTACCTTATAGCCGTGTAAATTACTTACAGCTACAGCTTTAGGAGCAGTAATAATTGCATTATCTGCATGTACTGGTTTCATGTTTACATAAAAAGCAGATGATAAGCCTAAAACAGCTACTGCTAATACAGAAGTAAATAATTTCATTGAGTTTATTTTTTTAATTAATAAAATGAACAAATGTTTAAACATTTAGTGTGCAAAACAAGTTATAAGTATCAATTTAACCAAAAAAAAGCTGTTAAAGTTTTATCTTTGCAAAAATTTAATAATAATGAGTAACAGAACTTTTACAATGATTAAGCCAGATGCAACAGAAAAAGGCAATACTGGTGGAATTTTAGAGATGATAAACGCTGCAGGTTTTAGAATTGTAGCTATGAAAATGACACATTTAAGTGCTGCTAAAGCTGGTGAATTTTATGCTGTTCACAAAGAAAGACCTTTTTATGGTGAATTAGTAGAGTTTATGAGTCGTGGGCCAATTACGGCTGCTATTTTAGAAAAAGATAATGCGGTAGAAGAATTTAGAAAATTAATTGGTGCTACAAACCCTGCTAATGCCGAAGAAGGTACTATTCGTAAAAAATATGCTGCTTCAATTGGTGAAAATGCTGTACATGGCAGTGATAGTGATGAAAATGCTAAAATTGAAGGAGATTTCTTTTTTAGTAAATTAGAACAGTTTTAATATCAAATTGTTATAAAATAAAGAACCCCCGATTAACATCAGGGGTTTTCTTTTTAATATACAAGCACAAACAAACTAAAATCAATAGATCTCTTTCATAATTCACCTTTTCCTCTCCTTTTGGAGAGGAATTATAGGTGAGGTAATTTAAAAAATAAGAATTAGGAAAAAGGTCTAATAAATATAAATTACAATACTATAACGTTTTATATTACAGTATTATTGTGCATTCTACAAAAATGGTAAGTTTAACTATAATAAAATACAAAAAAAGATACATACCCTTTGCTTTTTTAGCCATGGCATTATTTCGTATTCCATTGATATTCAACAAAAAAATACAGTTTTGGAAATTAATGGGTAGCGGTAGAAATGGTACGTTTGATAAAACGCCAGATTTACAGCAATGGGCTATCGTAATTAAAAATGAAGAATTAATACTTAATAATGCTTCAAATTCAACCGTTTTAAAGGAGATTTATGGAAATTTTATTGGAAGTTGGTTAGCTTTTTTTAGAGCCAATGCAATAACCTATTTATTACAACCAATTGAAGGGTACGGATTATGGGATGGAAAGAAAGTTTTTGGAGATTTACCTCTAAAAAGCGACTATGAAGGCAAAATTGTAATATTAACTAGGGCAACTATTCGCCTTAATAAATTATCATCTTTTTGGAAAAATGTAGATGGCGTAGCTAGCCAAATGGCAACAGCGAAAGGTTTTATTACCTCCTATGGTATTGGCGAAATACCTTGGATAAAACAAGCTACTGTAAGTATTTGGGAAAGTAAAGAGGATATGAGAAATTTTGCCTACAAAATGCACCAACATGCTGAAGTGATTAAAAAAACTAGGCAAGAAAAATGGTATAGTGAAGATATGTTTGTACGATTTAAGCTAATTGATACTATAAATAGCTAAAAAAGTAGATTAACGTTAAAAGCCTAACTTTATAAATTAATAATAAAACAACGATTATTCCCTTCTTAGTTATGCTGAAGAATGGGTTAAAGTTTATGAAAAATATAAAACTAATTGAAGTACCATCCGAAATTGGGGCAGGTACAAGAGGTGCCAGCTTAGGTATTGATGCTGTAAAAATCGCAGCACTTGATTTTATGAGCAATTTTTTTGTTCATTTTCCTTCAGAAAAAATTCCGGTAGAAAATAATTTATTATTTGAACCCATACAATCGCCTTATGCCAAAAGAATACATGGTGTACTTACTATGTACGAACGTATTAGCAAAGCAGTAAGCGATAGTATAAAAGGGAATTTTTTCCCTGTAATACTTAGCGGTGATCATAGTAATGCTGGTGGTACAATTGCAGGTATAAAAATGGCAAAGCCAAAAAGTAAATTAGGTGTAATTTGGATAGATGCCCATGCTGATTTACATACCCCTTACACTACGCCAAGTGGTAATATGCATGGTATGCCTTTAGCCACAGCCATTGCCGAAGACAATAAAGAATGTAGTGTACATGAGTTAGATGAAAAAACAGAAAAAATTTGGAATGAATTAAAAACAATTGGAAAAATCAACCAAAAAGTATTGCCAGAAGATGTAGTGTTTATTTCGTTAAGAGATTTTGAAAAAGAAGAAAAGCATGTAATTGAAAAGCATGGTATAAAAGTAATTACCACTGCCGAAGTAAGGCGTAATGGTGCCGAAAATGTAAGTCGCAAAGTGCTACGCTACCTAAGTGATTGTACAGACATTTATGTAAGCTTTGATGTAGATAGTTTGGATAGTGCCATTTCAAAAGGCACAGGAACGCCTGTTAGCAATGGTTTACGAGAAAGAGAAGCCGAAGATTTAATAAGTAAGTTTATGCAAAACCGCAAAATTTGCTGCTTTGAAATTACTGAAGTAAACCCCACATTAGATAAGGAAAACCTAATGGCAGAAATTGCTTTTAATATTTTGCAACGAAGTGTAAATGTTTTAATGATGAATTAGTATGAAAAGATTACAATTAGTCTCTTTACTTTTATTTGCATCATTAATGCTTTTTGCTCAGGAAAGAAAAAGTGTCAAAAGAGGCAACCCTTTTGTGCCAAACACCTTAAAATTTCAAAGAAAATATGTAAATGAACATGAAGTTGTATTGGGCAATGAAAAAAAATATTTCCGTTTTTTTAAGCCAGAATTTAAATACAGAGTAAGTACAAATTTCACTAAGATTGATGATACATCCACTGTCATCATAAAAACTAGTGGCAAAAAAATACCTGAAAAATATTTTATTCGTTATGGTAAACTAAGTTTTACTATTGACAGTATTGAGTACCAACTAACCGTTTTTCAATCAAAAGATTTAGTAAATGATGCTGAATACAAAAACTATTTGTTTTTGCCCTTTAGCGATAAAACCAATGGTAATACTACTTACGGCACTGGCAGATATATTGATTTATTAACTACAGATATTAAAGATGGTAAATGTATTATTGATTTCAATACAGCCTACAACCCTTACTGTGCTTACAGCAACGACTACAACTGTCCTATTCCTCCAAAAGAAAATAGATTACCTATTGCCATTACTGCTGGCGAAATGAATTTTGCAAAACTAATAAAGCATTAGCCATTAACATAGCTAAAATTTTACCTTATAATCCAGTAGAAAAACTTTTTTGGGTACGCATTTTAGTAAGACTTGGGTCTAACTCAATAGCAGCATCACACATTTTTTGACCTCTATCAGTGTCTCCTTTCTTTTGAAAGCAAAGCCCAGCTTGATATAAGGCTTTACCATCTTTCATATCCATTTCCATAAGGCGTTGACAGTATGCTAATGAATTATCGTAAAGCTTAGCAGTATAATAAGCTTCAGCAATATCTCTTAGCAATTCCTTATTGCCTGCTTTACGAGTAATTAAATCTTGCAAAATAGGTTCAGCATTATCTGGCTGTCTTGCAAAAATGTATGCAAAGCCAAGATTTTCTTTAAAGTCATTTGATTGTGTAATACCACTTTCAATAGCATTTTTAAAAGAAGATATGGCTTGTGGAAATCTATCTGTGTTATAATATAAAAGCCCTAACTCATTATGCC
>JAGNRZ010000246.1 GCA_017988335.1 Ferruginibacter sp. | reverse complement strand
GTTTACTTCTATTCACTTTGATTATTATTTGTTGGGGGAGCATATTTTTTTATAAATACATAGAAAAACCTGGTATAAAAAAACTTAACTCACTTGCAAAATAGTTTACTTTTAAAGCTGGATAAATTGATTATAACTTAAGATACTGAAATTAATTATAACATCTCATTGTCTTTTAATTTAGAATAAATAGCCACCAGCATAAAATAGTAAAAGGGCATCAGCATAATTTTATACCTTGTCATAGTACCAAAATTAAAAGTGGTAAAGCCAATAATTAATGCAAATAAAATGGATAGTACAAATGAAAATAAGATGAGCTGGTTAGAAAAGATGATCCTGAAAAATCCCACCAGCCTTGTTTTAAATAAAAGGTAGAGGGTTGCCAGTAAAAGTATGGTGGACTCGAGAGCGGTAAACAAAATAACTATTTTTTTACTTTCCCATAAAAAAGGGCGGAACAGGCAGGAAAAAATAACGCCGGGGCTTTTTAATAACATGCCGCTAAGTGTAGCATCAACCTTGCCCAGTTCAAAACCGGCCTTACTGGTTTCATCTTCATTTTGTGTTTCCTGGTAGTTTTTTTGAAAAGTTTGTACCTGGCTGTACGATTCTTCTACAATATCATTGATTTCGGTAGAAAAATCGGAAAATGTTATAACAAGACCGCTTATTATGAGAAATAATGTAATTACCCCAATTCTTACCAGTACATTTTTTAGCTGCCATACATAGCGCACAAAAACTACAGCCATAACACTCATTATCAGCACAATTATAATATAGCTTTTAAGGCTGTAAACCAGCAGGACAAGAAAAGGGAAAAGCAGCCATTCCCTGAAGCTGATCTGTTTTTTAACGATGTTTTTATATAAGATGCTTACAATAAAGCCAACGGCACCCAGGCAAATAGAATCTTTCATTAAACCGCTGCCCCAAAACCATATAGATGGGGTATATAATACCGCATAAGCCAGCAGCATTTTATTTTTCCCTTTATTGTAATCATTAAAAACCATAAATAATTTCCATTGCCCGGCAAAAGAAAACAACCCGAATAAAAGAGAAATGATAACAAATTTATTGAAACTGATAAATGAAAGCAGGCCTGCAATTTTCATTACCATAATAGAAGAACTGATTCCCATCCAGCCGGAAAAATAGGTGCTGCCTTCCTCAGCATTATACCAGCTCTGAAATTCGGTTGCAGAAACAAAAAAATATTTTATGTTGCTTATATTTTGGCTAAGCTGCTTATGTATAAAATCGCTTCCTGTATAATAGGTGAAAGAATCGCCATAGCCGTAATAGTACTGCACCACTAAAGAATACGCCACCGAGCCAAACATACGCAGGCCAAAGGCAATAAAAAAAATCCTTTTTATTTCCAGGTCGCCATAGCCCGCTGCTTTACGCTTGATAAAATAGTAAAACAATGCCAGGTATAAAGGCAGTAAAAGAAAATCGTAAACGGTTATTATCTGCATTAATATAAAACAACTGTTGCCAGGTAGAAGTAATTTATAAAAGAGTACTAAAGCAGCTGCAATATAATCAATAGTTTTTGCTAATTACCATCTTCAAAAAACAGGGGAGCATTTCAAATTGCCTTAACGCATTAAAGGGTTGCCAACCTTCAATAAGAGATTTTTAAGTTGAAATAAACTTTATAAAGGTTGGCAACCCTTGCTGCTATTTTAACGGTACATTTATCTTACACCTGGTTTGAAAAGTATTTTATGGGCTTGAAAAAGCGTTTTGTTGTAGTCAACAGCTCGCCAACAAGAAGTTTGGCAACTTAACTATAAGCAGCAGTACTCAATTTAGATATGTAATCACCGTTTTATAAGGCTGCATTTAAAATTGTAGTACGGCCGTTTCCTTTTTATAATAATTACTTTCCAAATTTTTAGGGTCTAAAGCCCCTCTCTTTTGGAGAGGGGTTTGGGGTGAGGTCAAAATGATGTGACAATTTTAAACACATCTATAAATATCAGTACCTTTTTATCGTTATTTTTACAGCCGTATGGATACAATTTTAGTTACCGGTTGTGCCGGTTTTATAGGAAGCCATGTTTGCGAATTGCTGTTGAAAAACGGGCACAAAGTAATTGGCGTTGATAATTTTGATCCCTTCTATCCCCGGCTAATAAAAGAAAAAAACCTCAACCATTTTATAGGGCATAACCATTTTAAATTTTACGAACTGGATATTACCGCAGGGCTGGAGGTAGTAGAGGAAAAGGATATAAAACTTGTTGTGCACCTGGCGGCCAAAGCAGGGGTAAGGCCATCAATAGAAGATCCGGCAGGGTACAATCTTGCCAATATAACCGGTACGCAAAAAGTGCATGAGTTTATGCAGGCCGGGTCTATCCGTAAACTGGTGTTTGCCTCATCATCTTCCGTTTATGGCAACAATAAAAAAGTACCTTTTAACGAAGAAGATAATGTAGATAATCCCATATCTCCCTACGCTTTTACAAAAAAGGCAGGGGAATTAATGAACTATACCTTTCATCACCTGTACAAGGTGGATATTGTAAACCTGCGTTTTTTTACGGTATATGGCCCCCGCCAGCGGCCCGACCTGGCTATTAATAAATTCGTACAAAAAATATCCAATAATGAGCCCTTGGTATTATTTGGTAATGGCGATACAGCCAGGGATTACACTTATATTGATGACACAGCAGCCGGTGTTTTTGCAGCTATCCGATATTGTATGGCAAACGAAGATGTTTATCAAACTGTAAATTTGGGTAATAGCAGCCCGGTGGTATTAACCGATCTTGTAAATACCATTTACACCATAATGAATAGAGAAAAGCAACTGATTTACGAACCAATGCAGCCCGGTGATGTGGATATTACTTTTGCCGATATTGAAAAAGCAGGCTCCTTATTCAACTATCATCCCCAAACAGATATTAAAACGGGCTTAAAAAAATATATTGATTGGTTTATAGCTGAAAAAGATAAAAATT
>JAGNRZ010000245.1 GCA_017988335.1 Ferruginibacter sp. | reverse complement strand
CAATTCTAAAGCAGGAGTATTTGCTTCTATGACTCCTAAATTTACTTTTCTTAATTTTAATTGTTCGAAGCAAAATTTTAATATAGTTTCGGAGGCTTCTTTTGCAAATCCTTTTCCCCATTCTTTTTTATCTCCCATCATTATTCCATATTCTCCATATGCATGCTTTTCATTTATTGGGTCAATTTTTATATTACCAATATGCTTATTACTTTCTTTTAATATTATTGCCCAAAAGTAAACCTTAGTCTTGATGGTTTGTAAAACATAATTTTTTACATCTTCGAGAGTACTGTTTTTGTTTACTTCTAAAAATTTGTTGACCTCATTGTCATTAAGCCAATTAACATAATTTTCATTGACAAATTTTAGATCAATGGGATAGTACATTAGTCTGGTGGACTCAAATGTGGGGATTATACTATTATCCATTTATAATTTCTAATACTTTTTCTATAACAAAATTTTGTTGCTCTACTGTTAGTGTTGGGTACATGGGTAGGCTAAGGCATCCTTCGTAATAATTTTCTGCATTAGGATACTGACCTACAAGATTTTCAATATTCTTGTAATACGGCATGTAATGTACAGGTACATAATGCACTTGTGCAAATATTTTGTGCAATCTTAATTCATCGTATAATTTTTTTCTGTTGCTAACTTGTACTACATATAAATGAAAGCCATGATGGATATTTTCGGGCACCACTATAGTTTTAATTTTTGTGTTTTTAAAAGCTTCATTATATCGGTTAGCAATTTCATGTCTTTTAGTTAAGCCTTCATTTGCCTTTTTCAATTGGCTAACTCCTAAAGCTGCTTGAATATCATTTATACGATAATTGTATCCTAGGGTTTGCATTTCCATATACCATCCGCCGTGGTTTTCAATTAAATTAGGATTGCCTTGATATACCATACCATGAGAACGCAACTGTAATAATTTTTTGTACAATGCTTCGTCATTTGTTGTAATCATTCCACCTTCGCCTGTAGCAATATGCTTTACTGGGTGAAAAGAAAAGATGGCTAAATTAGCAAATTTGCCATTACCTGCTTGTTGCTTATTGCCTTTACTATCTATAAAGTAAGCGCCTGGGGCATGGCAGGCATCTTCAATTATCCAAAGGTTATGCTCCTGTGCTAGCTGTTTAAAAGCTTCGAGGTTTACGGGATACCCTGCAAAATCTACAGGTATAATTCCACTAAAAAATCCTTTTGGTTTTGAATCAATCAACTTTTTTACCTCATTAATATCTAATGTTAAAGTATTTGGATTTATATCAGCAAAATATACATTACCGCCACAATAGCGAACACAGTTAGCAGAGGCTACAAAAGTAATAGGTGTGGTAATTACATTAGTGCTTTCATTTACTGATAAAGCCATTGCACACAAATGTAAAGCAGCTGTACCATTGGCTAATGCTATGGCATAACTGCTGCCAATATAATCGGCAAAAGCCTTTTCAAAATTTGCAATGGTTGGCCCTTGCGTTAAAAAATCTGACTTTTATACAGTAGTTACTGCATCAATATCTTCTTGTGTTATATTTTGCTTGCCGTAAGGTATCATAAATTATATTTTAAAATCTGGATCTAAATGTTCTTTAATTAAACTGCGTAACCCATCTACTGTTTCCCACTCTGTATTTTCTCCAGAGGAGTAATTGAAACCCTGTGTTACCAATTTAGCATTAAATGATTTTATATAATCTTGCAAATTCCATGTGGTTACTTGGGGCAATATTACGTAGTATTTACCAAGATCGTAGGTGGTAAATGAATCTGATGATGTAATCATTTCTTCATGTACTTTTTCTCCAGGCCTAATGCCTACAATTCGATGTTCACAATCTGGCGCTACAGCTTTAGCTACATCTAATATCCTATATGATGGTATTTTAGGTACAAATAATTCACCCCCCCAAGCATTTTCTAAGGCATGTAAAACCATTTTTACTCCATCTTGTAATGAGATATTAAAACGAGTCATTGCTGGGTCTGTGATAGGCAAAACGCCTTCTTTTCTTTTCGCCATAAAAAAAGGAATAACTGAGCCATTGGAGCCCATAACATTGCCATATCTTACCACCGAAAATTTAATATTTTGAGTGCCTTTAATATTATTTGCAGCAATAAACAATTTATCTGATGTTAATTTTGTGGCCCCATATAAATTTATGGGTGCACAAGCCTTATCTGTAGATAACGCTACTACTTTTGACACCCCTGAAGATAGGCTGGCTTTAATTACATTATCTGCCCCGCCTATATTTGTTTTTACACACTCATCAGGATTGTACTCGGCAATATGTACATGCTTCATAGCTGCGGCATGTATTACATAATCTACATCATTCATCGCTCTTTTAAGCCTTTCATAATCTCTTACGTCTCCAATAAAGTAACGTAAAGAAGGGTACTTACTTTCTGAAAATTCTTGAGCCATTTGAAATTGCTTTTGCTCATCTCTAGAGTAAATGATTAACCTACGTACATTAGGCCACTTTGCTAATATCGTTTTTGTAAGTTCTTTTCCTAAAGAACCGGTACCGCCTGTAATTAAAATTGATTTGTTATCTAACATAAAATTTATTGAATTAATACTAAAATTAGTTAATTTTTATTTTTCATAGAGCATAGCTGCCATAAGTATTTTCCAGTTTTGTTTGTTTGAAAAATTTATATCAACAGCTTTGCTTGAAATAATTTTATTGTCTATTAATTTTTGTTTTGCACTAGCAATACTGTCATTATATAATGATGTGGCCATCCACTGTTGTTGAGGTACTTCGTATGCTACTTTATCTTTCCGCCAAACTATTGTATTGGGTAATTGTTTTTCGTATGCCTTTCGAGCAATCCACTTTGTATAGCCATTGTTAATTTTGTACTGTGGTGGCAAGCTAAACAAAATTTCTACTAATTCTTTATTCAAAAAATGCAATCTTACCTCTACTCCATTGGCGATACTATTTCTATCAGCATGTTGCTATAAGTGTT
>JAGNRZ010000244.1 GCA_017988335.1 Ferruginibacter sp. | reverse complement strand
GGCATAAACACGCGATTTAAATTGGTCATTCTTTAGCTCCCAATCATTAATAATCCAATACGCCTGAATGGCTATTAAAGCCAAGAAAGCAAGGGCTACTACAACCGATATAACACTAAAGTTTTGCTTATTCACTTTGTAAAGATAGTAATTTGACGGGCAGAAAATAAAATACCCCGACGGTTAGATCGGGGTATTAAAAAAATTAAGCTTTTTTAGCTTTATTTAGTAATGAAAAAACGCTCAGAATAAGTTTTATCACCAGCGGTTACCCTTACAAAATAGGTTCCTGCGGGTAAAGTATTTAAATCTAATTTAATTTTTTCGTTCAGCTTAGCTTCTTTATTTTCGATAGCAACAGTGCTGCCTAAAACATTCACCACTTCAATTTTCGAGTAGTTAAGTTTTTTAGTGTCTAAATAAATAACACCATCATTACTTGGATTAGGATAAATTTTAATAGCGGAATTAATATCCTGAGTAAACTCAGCAACTCCTGAAGCACCTGCAACAGAACCTGTAAAACGAACAGTATCTATACGGAAAGTACCTGCAATGCTTTCTGCATTCCAAGGATGTAAACGGAAAGTTGTAGGATTGGTTTGGTTAGTAAAATTAGGACCGCTTAGTGTAATAGTAGATCCAACTTCTTGCTTACCGCCTGTTACAGTATAGCTATCCAAAGCCCAGAAAAACACATCACCTGTTTGAACATTAATATTAGCGTTCGCAGGAGCTATGCTTGCAGGTAAATTAGCAGCATAAGAATCTTTGCTACTTCTTACTGCCCAATTACGCGGACCAGTTGATGAACGCGACATATTAAATGTGATTGAATTTAAAGTCACACTACTTGCATTAGGTGTAATAGTTACTTCGTAATACTTAGCAGGATTGATAGCGCCTGTGTAAGTAGCATAAGCATCATTACCATTCACTATTGTATTATCCCAACCACTAAACGCAAATACACTACCTGCCGAAGTGCCTGTTGGTGTACCAACTGCCATAAACGAACCAAAGGTTACGCCTGGTGCTGTTGGAGGTGGAGTAGGGTCAAGTGTTCCTGTGTTAGCGGTTCCTGTCATAACCCCGCCAAAATCGTACATAACACTAAATGCCTGAGAAAAAGTGTTAAGGCTTAAAAATAAAAGACTTGTTGATAGTAGATGTTTCATCATATTATTTAATTTTATAGGCGTAAAGTTACTAAAATTAGAGGAATGCGAATTAAGTTATTGTTAATATTTACTGTACTTGGATTAACCTTTAAGGCCCAAAACGAGAATGGCTTAGTTAACTGGCTTACTCTTAAGGAAGCACAGGAGAAAAACAAGACTGTGCCTAAACCCTTTTTAATTGATATTTATACCGATTGGTGTGGCTGGTGTAAGCATATGATGAAAACCACGTATTCAAATCCGAATATCGCTGCCTACCTGAATCAACATTTTTACCCAATAAAATTTAATGCTGAAACAAAAGACACCATTGACTATAACGGAAAAAAGTACTTCCCTACTTCAAAAGATCCTAAAACCCCACATCAGTTAGCAGTTAAATTTTTAGGTACAAGTTTAAGTTATCCTTCAACAATGTTTGTTGCTAATAATTATGAATTTAATTTGTTAACCCAGGGGTTTTTAGAAGAAAAGAAAATAGAACCGGTAATGATATTTGTGGTGGAGAATGCTTATCGTACAACTCAATATGAAGATTTTGCTGACCGGTTTAATAAAGCATTTTACGATACAGTGTTTCCTAAAAAACAAATTCCTGTTTACACTATAAACGAAGCTTTAACACTTTCCAAAAAGAAGCCAAAGAAATTGTTAGTGAATATTTACACCGGCTTTTGTAATACCTGCAAGGTTCAAAACAAAACTACTTTTGTAGACACAAGTATTGCCAGCTATATTGATAAGAATTTTTATTTGGTAAATTTTGATGCAGAGAGTGCCGATACAGTTGTATTTAATGGTGAAAAACACTTTAAGCAACTTATAAACGGCTATCCTTTAAACACCTTTGCTTTTAAAATTACCGGCGGTAGATTTGTTTTACCTTCTGTTGCTGTGCTTGATGAAAAATTAGCATTAGTTGAAGTGCTGAATATGTACCAGCATCCTAAAAATCTAAAACCTGTTTTAGTTTATTTTGGCGCTAATCATTATAAAACAAAAAAATGGCCCGATTTTATTGCAGAGTATTTTAAAACTAAATAATGGTTTTTAATTAATACATTTGCTAAGCAAATTATATGAACACTAATAAGATTAATTACATCAACATTGGCCTGATGATAGTGTCGTGCGTGGTGGCGTTTTTTATTCCCTTTGAGTTATTTTTGTTTTCGTATGGGGTGTTAGGGCCTTTACATTACTTAACTGAAATCGGCTGGCTGCACAAAAAAAATTATTTCACCAAAGGTAAATACGACTTTGTTTTTTTAACCCTAATTTGTATAGCCTTGTTTTATTATACATTCTATCCGGCAAAAGATAATTTATTAGTGCCTAATTTAATTGCCTTTGGTTTTTTTATCTCACTAGTGTTTGTATTTATTAAAGATTGGCTCTACCGGATTGTTTTATCAGTGCTTACTATTATTGCAGTTGGTATCATCAATAACTTTAATGATTATTTTATTTGGATTGGCATTTTTCTACCTACAATAATTCACGTATTTATTTTCACTTGGTTATTTATGTTATATGGTGTACTAAAAGAAAAGTCTTTCTCCGGTTTGTTATCTGTAATTGTTTTAATTATTTGCGCTTCTACTTTTTTCTTCATTCAACCTAATGGTTTAAACTATGTAGTTAGTGAATCGGTTCGTTCTAATTACCGCATGTTCGATTTATTAAATTTCCATTTAATAAACATGTTTCACTTAGATTCATTAACTAAAGTGAGTGATATTTTTGTCACAAATTCTGGCTTTGTTATTATGCGTTTAGTAGCATTTGCTTACACGTATCATTACCTGAACTGGTTTTCAAAAACATCAGTTATTAAA
>JAGNRZ010000103.1 GCA_017988335.1 Ferruginibacter sp. | reverse complement strand
ACATCACTTCCGCTTGCGGCAAGATTTGCAGACACACCAATTATATCTGCACCAGCTTCTGCCAAACCAATAGCCATAGCTTTACCAATACCTCTATTACAACCTGTTACTAAAGCTGTTTTACCAGCAAGATTAAATTGATTTAAAATATTCATTTCTATCTTTATTTAAGTTCAATTTTACTATAAAGAAACTAAGTAATAAGGGATTAAAGTGTCATTATTTACGCAAACGTTCCCACCTTAATTTTTCTTTACTTTGTTTACTTATGCATTTGCCAAAGCTCTGTCTAAATGCACATAGCCGCCATCTACATAAACCAATTGCCCAGTTGTGTGGCTTGATTTTGGCGATAATAAAAAGGCTACTGCATTTGCAATTTCTTCAGCGGTTGTCATTCGGTTATCCAAAGGAATTTTTGCTTCAATTTCTTTTAATTTTTGTTGAGGGTTCGGCAAAGTTTGAATCCATTTTTCATACAATGGAGTAAAACATTCTGCCACTACCACCGCATTTACTCTTATGCCATATTTTAAAAGCTCAACTGCCCATTCTCTTGTTAAAGCATTTCTACCACCATTACTTGCGGCATAGGCAGAAGTATTTCCTTGACCAGTATCGGCAGTTTTGGAAGTAATATTCACAATAGCTCCTTTAGATTTTATTAATTGGGGCAAAGCATGATGAGCTAATAAATAATAATGTACTAAATTTTTGTGCAGTGAAGCCATAAATTTATCATAGTCGCCATTTTCTAACCCTACTCCATCATTTACACCGGCATTGTTTACTAAGCCGTCAATTCTATTAAATTTTTCAACTACTCTTTTTATGGCTTGCTCACATTCAATTGCATTAGAAAGCTCTGCTACAATTTGAAATACCTTTCCGCCATTTGCTTCTACAGCATTCACAGTATTTACATTATCAGTTTCATTTCTTCCAATTATTACAGGTATTGCACCTTCTGCTGCTAATACTTTTACAATACCCTCACCAATGCCTTTAGCACCACCGCTTACAATTATTACTTTATCTTTTAATTCTAAATTCATTTTTACTTTTTTTGAATGTTATTATTTGTTTTGATAAGCAATACAAGTTTGTTTACTTGTACCTAATCCATCTATGCCTAATTCCATAACATCGCCATGCTTTAGATATATTGGCGGATTAAACCCTAAGCCTACTCCTGCTGGTGTACCTGTAGAAATAATATCACCCGGCAACAACGTCATAAACTGGCTAACATAACTTACTAAAAAAGAAATATTAAATATTAAGTTAGCTGTAGTACCATTTTGCATTTGCTTACCATTTACATTTAACCATAGTTTTAAATTATGCACATCGGTAATTTCATCTTTAGTAACCATCCATGGGCCTATAGGTGCAAACGTATCGCAACCTTTACCTTTATCCCAAGTGCCTCCTTTTTCTAATTGAAATTCTCTTTCACTTACATCATTATGCAAACAATATCCAGCTATATAATTCATGGCATTATCGGTAGTAACATAACTAGCTTTATGGCTTATAACTACTGCTAACTCTACCTCCCAATCTGTTTTTACAGAATTTTTGGGCATTACTACTTCATCAAAAGGACCACATAAAGCAGTAGTTGCTTTCATAAAAATTACAGGCTCTGTCGGAGGTGTTGCATTGGTTTCCTTTGCATGATCGGCATAATTTAAACCAATACAAATAATTTTTGATGGTCTTGCTACTGGTGAACCAATTCTTATATTTTCTGGAATGGGTTTTAAATTATCTTTTTGTTCTTTACTTATTTTTTCTAAAACAGCTAAGCCATCGTTTGAAAAAAACGATTCATTATAATCACTTACAAATGATGATACATCGTAGTTTACACCATTAATATGCAAACCTGGTTTTTCGTTATTAATTTCTCCAAATCTAATTAATTTCATTTCGTTTAATTATTAAGTTTAATAAATCCTCCATCAATAGGGTAATCACATCCTGTTATAAATGAAGCTTCATCGCTACACAAATAAAGTACTAGGTGTGCTATTTCATCTGGTGTTGCCATTCTACCAATTGGCTGCGTTTTACTAAGTTTTTCAAACATCTCATTTTCTTTACCAGGATAAGTTTTTGCTAAAAAATTATCTACAAATGGTGTGTGCACTCTTGCAGGAGAAATACTGTTACAGCGTATTCCATCATTAAGATAATCTTTTGCTACAGATAAAGTCATGCCTAATACTGCACCTTTACTCATGCTGTAAGCAAAGCGATCAGGTATACCCACATTTGCAGCTATAGAAGCCATGTTTACAATTACACCATATTTTTTTTGAATCATGTAAGGAATTGCAGCATGCAAACAATTATATACGCCCTTTACATTTACTTGAAATACTTTTTCAAAGTCTTGTTGACTAGTTGTATGAGCTGTGCCAATATTTGAGATGCCTGCACAGTTTACTAAAATATCTACTCCATTTATGTTGGAAAATATTTGTTGAACTGCTTCTTGATTATCAACCCCTACTTTACAGGGCATTGCAGTACCACCTGTTGAGGTAATTTCTGTAGCTGTTTGCGCCAAACCATCTTCATTCATATCAAGCAAAAAAACTTGAGCCTGTTGTTTTGCAAATAGTAATGCTATGGCCTTGCCTATTCCGCTGGCGGCACCTGTTACTACTGCTTTTTTATTTTTTAAACTAAACATCTTTGTAGTACATTATTTTATTGTATTGAAAATATTTTATTCATAAGTATCCATTTTTCACCCTGCTTTGCTAATGGCAATGCTTGTTGATATTTCCACATCAACTCCTCCCATTGTTGTACTTTTTCGTTGATAGCATCTGCATTTGCCTTTTGTTCAAATGAAAAGTCATCAATGGTTTCCATAATCATAAAAAGCCTATTACCTGTACGGTAAATTTCCATTTGTACAATTCCAGACTGCTTAATACTTTGTTCAATTTCTGGCCAAATATTTTTATGATGAGTTTCGTATTCGGCAATTAATGCTTCATCATTCTTTAAATCCAAAGCCAAACAATATTTTTTCATAATTCTTAATTTAATTCTACCTGCTGTTTTACTTCTTTCACTTTATATCCTCTTACGCCAAAACAAATAATTATTAAAAAACAAATAAATGGTACAATATATCCCAATTGAATATTGTCGTTATACATATCAATTATCTTACCCATAATCATTGGAAAAACCGCTCCGCCAACAATTGACATTACTAAAAGCGATGAGCCAATTTTTGTTTCATTGCCAAGATTTACTATACCTAATGCAAAAATGGTAGGGAACATAATTGACATAAAAAATCCCATTGCTCCCAAAGAATAAATAACTATGTCTCCTTTACCCAAAATTGACAATAAGCACAATGCTGCTGCACAAATGGAAAAAATTGTCAATAATTTTTGTGATGAAATATATTTTGTAAGAAATGTACCTATAAACCTACCTGCCAAAAACAAAGTTCCATAAATAGTACCCAAAAAATATCCTGCAGTTTTTTTATCCACCCCTCCACCTTTCATAGCCATACGTACAAAAACACTTGTTACACATACTTGTGCTCCCACATAAGCAAACTGTGCAAATACAGCCCATGTTAAATGTTTATGTCTAAACGCTTTTATGAATTCAGAAAACTTGGCCGTTTTGGAATCTTCCTTAACCTCTGGCAATTTAAAAAAATAAAACAAAATAGCAACTAATAAAAAGCCAGCAGCAATAAACATATAGGGCATTTTTACTGAAGATGATTCCATATTGAGATAGGCTAGTTTATCTGTAACAGGCATTTGCAATAGTTGATCTTTTGTATATTCTACATCCGAAAAAATAAACTTTGCTCCAATAACAGGTGCTATAAAAACCGCTAATCCATTAATAGCAGCACCTAAATTTAGTCTTGTACTAGCTCCTCTTTCATCACCTAAGATTGCTGCATATGGATTTGCTGCAGTTTCTAAAATTGTGATGCCACAACCAATAATAAATAACGCTAATAAAAACAAACTATAAATACGAGTATTAGCCGCAGGCACAAATAGGCAAGCGCCAATACCAGCTATAATCAAACCTGCTATAATACCTTTTTTATAGCCCCATCTTTTCAATATCATACCTGCTGGTATAGCCATTAAAAAATAAGCCATGAAAATTGCTGCATCAATGAGCATAGATTGTGTATTATTTAATTCACAAGCTGTTTTGAGATGTGGTATCAATATTCCATCAAGATTATGCACCATGCCCCATAAGAAAAATAGAAAAGCCACTAAAATAAATGGCACCAAATATTTATTTTTTTTACTTGCATCTGTTGATGAGATGTTATTTAAAGGTTCATTAGATAATATTGCCATGTTATTTTTTTTGTTAATGAAATTTATAGTTTATAAAAATTAGCTGCGTTGCTATAATATACTTTTTCTAAATGTTGCTCACTTAAAATAGATGTAAGCAATTGTTTGTATGTTTGCCAGTTTTGAGTATAACTACCTGCTAATAATGATACTGGCCAGTCGCCTCCACAAAAGCACCTATCTTCTCCAAAGTTTTCTAAAACAAACTCTACATAAGGCTGTATATCGTTGGCAGTCCAATTAGTTCCATTTTTTGTTGTAGTGCCTAGCCCTGAAATTTTTGCATGAAAATTTTTATTAGTAGCTGCTTCTTTTATTAATACACCCCACTCACCAAATTTTTCCTTTGTGGAAATTGGTGGTTGGTTTAAATGATCAAATACCATTTTTAAGTCAGGTACTTTATTGGCCACTTGTAAAACCGTTTTGATGTGATTGGACAATACTCCTACCACATCAAATGTTATTTTATTAGCTGCTAAAATCTTTAAACTTTCAATTACCGTTTCTTGCAACAACCAATCAGCATTGGGTTCATCATGAATTAAATGCCTTACACCTTTGTAATAATTATTTTTTAAATAAACATCATTCAACAATTTATTGGTTTTTTCTGGGCTAAGTAAAGGTAACCACCCTACTACACCTTTAATCCAAGGCGTAGCACCTGCTACCTCAAGCATCCAATTGGTATCTTCCAATGTATTGGAAGACTGTACCAATACACCATCTGTAATGCCTACAGCTATTCGTTCTGCTTCTATCTCTTCAATATTATATGTTCTTTTTAAAATAGAAGTATCATTTTTTAACCACTCATACTCTGCCTTATCAAAGTTCCAAACATGAATGTGTGTATCTACAATTTTTTGTGTCATAATTTTTTATTTTATAAACAAAATAGATTTATTCAAATTCTACCATCGCCTTTATTACACCCAGCTCAGGATTTAACCAGCTTTCAAAATTATTTTTTACTTCCTCAAACTTTACTTTGTGGGTAATGTATGTTGAGGGGTTTACTTTTTTAGCTCTCATGCAGTTTAGCACATGAGTAAAATCTTCCATTGTTGCATTACGGCTGCTCATTAATGTTGCTTCTCTTTTATGAAATTCTGGATGGCTTATATTAAGTTCGTTTTTTTGTAGCCCTACTAATACAAACCTACCGCCATGTGCCAAATATTGAAAAGCGTTATTTATTGCTTTCAAATTTCCAGTAGCATCAATAATTACTGTAGGCATATCATTGTTAGTAATTTGTTTTAATTCATCCATAACATTTTGAGTGGATGGGTTGATTAGATGCTGAACGTTTAAATTATTTTTACAAAACTGTAATCTTTTTTCATTTACATCCATTGCAATAACATTTGCACCTGCAATTTTTGCAAACTCAAGTACTCCCAACCCAATAGGGCCTGCACCCATCACCAACACAAATTCATTCTCCTTAACTCCTGCTCTTCTTATACCATGTGCACCAATTGCCAAAGGCTCTACCAATGCCAACTCATCAAAACTTAAATCATTTGCCTTTAATAAATATTTTATGGGTATCAAAATAAACTCTTTCATACCACCATCAATATGTACTCCAAAAACATTTATGGTAGTACAACAATTATTTAAACCATTTCTACAAGCAATACATTCGCCACAATTAAAATAAGGGATGATAGTTACCCTATCACCTACCGAAAAATTATCATTGTGTTCAATTTCAACAATTTCAGCAGCTAACTCATGCCCTAGTATTCTTGGATAATTAAAGAAGGGCTGAGTGCCTTCATAAGCATGTAAATCGGTACCACAAATACCAATTCGTTTAACTGCAAGCATGGCATGCCCTTTTTGTAAAAGTGGTTTATCCATTTCTTTATATTCAAATTGTCCCGGCTTGTTACAAACTAAAACTCTCATATTTTTTTCCTCACAGATTACTCTGGTTTACAAAGATTTTATTTATTTTATTTCAAAAATATATTTTCCTGAACCAACCTTTATTATTGCTTTTTCGTTTTCAAAAGTGGGTTTAACTTTTTTTACACTAGTTATTTTTCCATTACTTATGTCAGATTGGTTAATAACTGATTTTTTTGTAGCTGGTAAATAAATTACTGCTGTTGTGTTACATGGCACTTCTACATTCAATTCAAATTTATTTTCAATTTTTCGCCAACTACTTTTTATTAAGCCATACGGCGAATTAAATTGTGCATCAGCATACTTAACATCTCCAACTGGTTGAGGATTAATAATAATATTTTTATATGCTACACTATTATTACTTTGCTGAATACCAGCAAGCCCTGAATAAAACCATTCCATTAAATGCCCTAGCATTAAATGATTATTACTTACACTTTCGTAAGCTTGCCAACTTTCGGTGAGTGCCGTAGCTCCATGCTTTAATTGAAAGCCATAACCAGGCACATCTTCACGGCTATTCATATCAAAAATTATATCGCTTCTTCCAGCTTCTTCTAAGGCTCTTAGTACATAACGGTAACCAATATCTCCAGCTGTAAGTGCATTGTTTCTTTCTTGTATATCTTTTATTAAAGCACTTAGCACAGCTTGTTTATATTGAGGCGCTACTAAACCCATGTACAATGCCATTGCATTAGCTGTTTGGCTAGCACTATCATACTGCAATGTTTTTTTATTAAAAAATGTATTATTAAATGCTTGCTTAATTTGAGCTGCATCTACTTTGTATCTAATTATATCATCTCTGTAATTTAAAATTTTTGCCACTTCTATTAAAATAGTTGCGTTGTAATATAAAGTAGCAGTAGCGGTTATGCCCATTTTTGTCATTTGAGCAAAGCCAGATTTTTTGGGACCAATATCGAACCAATCACCTAAACCATGTTTTAAAATAAAGGCTGAATCTTTAGTAAGCAAATAATCAAAATAACGCTGCATGGTAGGATAAACATTTATTAATGTTTGCTTATCGCCATACCATTTATAATTATACCAAGGCAAAATGATTGATGCACTACCCCATTCTGGACTTTCATCAAAAGGTGGAGTGAATAAGGTAAACTCAGGTGCTATTTCTGGAATTTTTCCATTTTTGTATTGAGCATTTTTTATGTCTTCAATTGTTTTTTTATTGATAGCAGCAATATCGTAATTATATTGTATTGAAGCTCCCATTAAATGTGTTTGTTCTAACCAACCTAATTTTTCACGGTGAGGGCAATCGGTAAAAAGGCTTACTGTATTGCTTTTGATTGCCCAATCAATTAATGTTTTTGTTTTATTAAACAGTTGGTTATTGCAAGTAAATGTTCCATTTTGATTATACAAACTGCTAATGTGCTTTCCCTCAACTGCAATAAGAGTAGGTAATAATTGGGAAGTATCTTTTGCTATACTTTGTACTTGAACATACCTAAAGCCTGTATAAGAAAACTGTGGCTGCCAACTTTCATTGCCTTCGCCAATTAATATATAAGTGAAATAAGATGGTGAACCAGTAGCTTTTTGATTTACGGTACCATCTGCATTTAGTAATTCGCCACAATACAGTCTAATTGTATCATATTTATTTCCGCTAACTTTTATTGCAGGAATACCAGAAAAATTTTGACCTAAGTCGTAAACCGTAACTCCGTGTTTTAATACAGTAGTTTTTATGGGCAAAAAATTAGTTTGAACTTGGATAGGTAGTTGCATTTGTGATTGCAATGTTTCCACACCATTTACAACTATAGATTGTTTCCAATTTTTATCATCATAAAAAGAATTGCACCAATTTTTATCAAAAAGATTTGCATCATAATCTTCACCACCAAAAATACTGCTGAAAATTATTGGCGAAGCTGTTGTTTTCCAAGTTTCATCAGTAATAATAATATCTTGACTACCATCTTTATAATTAATTATTATTTTAGCTATCAATTTTGGATGCCCATAAGCACCAGTCATTTTTCTATACCGTTGCCCTGGGATATAATAGAAACCATTACCTAGCATGGCTCCTACAGCATTTTTTCCTTCTTTTAAATTTTTAGAAACATCAAATGTTACGTATTGTGCATGTTTGGCATAGTTTGTCCATCCTGCATCTAAGAAATGATCGCCAACTTTTTCACCATTAATAAAAAAATCAAATTGACCTAAGCCACAAACAAATGCAGTAGCATCTTTAATTGTTTTTTTTACTTCAATTACTTTTCTAAACTGAGGCAATATATTTCTTCTAGCTCCCCAGCTTTTTTTCCCGTTAAGATGTATGTGTGGGGCAATTTTTAAACTGTCAATTACTTCATCATAAGCAATCCATTTTGCATTTTGCCATTCTATTTTATGCAACAAGCCCATTTGCCAATTAAATACTTGGCTCCAGTTTGAAATATTATTTTTATTATCCCAAACCTTAACTCTCCAATAATATTTCTTTGCTGAAATTAATTTTGGACCACTATATAAAACTTGAATAGATGCACTACTCACCACTTTTTTACTATCCCAAATATTACCCATGCCTTTGTACAATAAATCAATATCATCACTTACTATTATTTGATAGGCTGTTTGCAATACATTTTTTTGTTCGTTATAAATCTTCCAACTTAGTGAAGGTCTTGCTGTTTCAACACCTAAAGGATTATCTCTATTTTCACATTGCAGGTTTTGCACAAAAAGATTTTGTGCACTCAATGAATATTGAATGAAAAAAACTACAATAAAAATAAAAATTTGTTTCATATTATTTTTCAAATGCAACAGCACAATGTAACTTAAACTTATTGTACATCAATACCGCTAATTGCTAAACCCTCTGCTTTTTCAATAATTAATTTTACTCTATAATTTCCTGCATTAATTTGCGACCCTGTATTAATTGTAAATTGATTCCATTTGCCAGCTTTGGTAACATTAAAATTCACCACTTCATTCAACATTATATTATTACTTGCATCAAACAATTGCAACTTTCCATTTAGTATTTGTTCTTTGCCATAAAAATATTTCATGGTAAAAGAATAAATATCTGCAGCACCTATTTGTATTGGATATTCAACAACAACCTCATTATTTGTTTTTACTACCGAACTATACCTGCCATTGACAGAATCTTTGATAGCACCATTACTAAGTTTTACCACATTGGCTTTGTATTGAGTAATAGGCTTTAAATCGTAGGCTGGTTGCATGTTGTTTGAAGCTACAATAGCTATGATACCTTGCTCATTAATATCTAAACTCACTTCACTCCCTTTTTTAAATCGCTTACGATAAACTGCATATACAGTTCCGCCATTTTCATCTGTTACAATTTCGGTATTTGTGTTTTCAAAAAATTGATTTACTTCAAAAATCTTATGTGCTTTTTTTAGTCCAATAAATACATCAACATCTTCATTTACAAAAAAAGAAATAGGCTCATCAATTTGTTTTTCATTTATTTGTAGCCAATTTGCACCATACAAATTAGAAGGTAAAGAGTTAAATGTAATAGTTGAATGACTGTATAGCTTATCTCCTATATCCATCCATGATTGCAATTGACAACCATTGCATCTTTTAACTGTAAAAATAGATGGTGTTGAATTTAATTTTATTTTTTTATTGAGAGATGCAATTGCAATAGCGGAGATTAAAGCTTGTCCTGCTTTAGTTTTAGGAAATGAAAGTATTATTTTACCATTTACCACTTTTGCTTTTACTGCTTTCTTCAACGCTGTGTTTGTACCAACTTCACTCCAAATATCCAAATCACTTAAAACCCTATTTCCATTAATAGCTACATCAAACAACCGCATTCTACTTGCCTTTATGCCGCCACCAATGCCTAGCCAGGGTTCCATAAAATATAGCTCTACCCAATACTCTCCATTAGGAACATTAAATTCATATTGCAGTTTATCTTTTCCATAACGGAATGTTTGAAACAGCTTCCAGTCATTCGTTGCTTTTATAGGTGAAAATGTCCTTCGTTGACTAGCAAAATTTTTCGGTATTTCAGGAAAATTTTTTGTCCATGATTTTACAAATTCATTGTCTGCCTGCCATTTATTTCCATATTCATCTGTGTAATCTGGTCCACCGCAATTGATACGATAAACGTAATTATAGTTTTCTTGCGGTTTTAATACGGCAGCATGCTTATCTCTAAAATCTTTAAAATTGGGCGACTGTGGCAAATGATTTAATACTATTATATCTGTAGCTGCCACTTTACCATCTACATATCCCACAGCACTCAGTACATTGTATTTTATATCTGCACTATCCCACTCAAAATGTGTTCCTATTCCATTTTTCTTTTTTCTACCTAATGACGAACCATTTAAGTCATTATACAATTCCACTTCATCGCAATTAGAATAAACAATGATGTTATCCTTTATTCCCGTCTTCATCCAACGGTTAGGCCAAGTATGTGAAGTGATATACACCATTGGCTCTTTATTTTTATCAGCATAATTACTGCGATACATATAAAATGCATCTGTAGGTTCTTCCCAAGGTGTAAGTAAGCCTTTATAATTTACTGGGCCAATTCTATCTAACTCTCTCAGCCCTTCGCCACCTTGCACTCTTCCGGGATTATCATGTGAAGTAAGCAACCACATGAAATGCCCTGCTACACTATCTTTTACACTTTCAGCTAATTTAACTTTCTGTTCCATTAACTGTGTAAATCTATCTTCAGAGTATTGGTTAGTGGGTACACCAACCAAGGCATTTGATGAATTTTCTTTATGCAAATCCAACGTACGCCATGCTCCATATTCGCCAACTAAAATTTGCTTTTTTAAATCTTCTGCATACGTTGAAGGATTTCCACCGTAAGTGCCAGTCCAGTTTTGTGGCACATCCCAATCTGTACCTTCGCCGCCATTGCAAGTTGTAACTAATCGTTGAGTTGATGTTGTTGGATCAAGGCTTCTAATTAAC
>JAGNRZ010000102.1 GCA_017988335.1 Ferruginibacter sp. | reverse complement strand
GCAGAGTATTCTGTAGCTTTTAAAAAATGAATGTTGCCATTTACTACATTGTCCTTCAACGAATCTGCAATTAATTTTGCTTCATTATAATATTTTATTGCATCTAAATTTGATGGGAACCCTAATAAAAAACTTAAATTTAATAATGCACTGGCATATATTTTTTTATCATTGAGTGAATGAGCCAATTTCTTAGTTTGATAAAGGTAATTAATGCTTGAATCTCTTTTATACAAATATTTATAAGATATAGCTGTATAATAATATGCATTTAACAACATTTTACTATTGCTTAATTTATCTTTATATTTTAAAGATTTTGTAAACCAATAAATCGCTTGGCTATAATTATACTTTTTATAAAATAATAAACCTTTTAAATAATAATAATTTACATTTGTTGAAGTGTCTGTACTATTATTTAATTTTTTATTAATCTGAATTTCTGCCTTTTCAAATTTTTTTAACTCAATTAAATTTTCTATTTTTTCATAATTAAATTTACAGCTTATTAAAAATATAAGCATACAAGTATATAACCATTTACTAATAAGCTTTGTTTTCTTCAATTATATTTTAAATTAGAATTATAAACATAAAAAACGTTTCAAATATAAAAATTTACACTTGAAACGTTTGTAGTGATATTACTACAAAATTTGATATGTATATGCTTTTGATTTAAATGGCCCTTGTTTAAGTATGCCCAAATATTTTGCTTATGTATCGGTTAATGTATCCCACACTACGCCTATTTTTGTAAGGTGCAAACGTGCCACTTTTTCATCTAATACTCTTGGCAATACATATACTCCATTTTTATATTTAACCCAAGTTTCCTGTTATAGAATAGAGCATTTAAGGTATTAATTTTGTTTTTAGCCTTTGCTGGTATGAAAGCAAAGCTATTCGCCAAGCCTACCAACAAAAACTGCCCTACCTCACTACCAGCAGCACACCCTTAATCACAGCCCCATTATTTCTCAAATCTATTACATAAGTATAACCGCCATTGGGTACAGCTGCACCTTTAAATTTTCCATCCCAATATTGATAAGCACTATTGGCTTCAAACACTATTTGCCCATAACGGTTGTAAATAATTGTTTTGGCGGTAGGGTATGCTGCTAAGGCATCAATTTTCCAGGTATCGTTTTTGCCATCACCATTAGGTGTAAAAGTATTGGGTATGTACAAGTCGTTATACACTTTTACTAATACAGTATCGGTAGCAGTACCACAACCTAAAATGGAGTTTGCATGTAAAACATACTCTATATTTCTTGTAGCAGTAGTTATTGGGTTTAATGAGTTGGGGTTATTTAAAAAATCAATAGGTGTCCAAAAATATGTGGTACCAATTGCATCAATACTGCCTTGCAAAACGGCGGTTTGTCCTTTTATCAATGTAATATCTTCACCAGCATTTGCAATAGGCTTTTGTAGCATTTGCACATTAATTTTTGCAGAGTCTATACAAGTATTTGCACCTGTGGCTACCACAGTATATGTAGTTGATGTAATAGGTTTAGCAAAGGTACTTGCAGCAGTAGGAGCAGTTAATGCCGTAGTAGGCAACCACACATAACTATTACCACCACTTGCCGTAAGCAATACAGAATCTGCAATACAAATAGAAGCCGCAGTAGGTGCAATAGCTACAATAGGTTTTGGTAAAACAACAATAGTAGTATTATCTGTACTGCTACAATTAAAAGTATTAAAGCCTGTTACTGTATAAGTGCCACTAGTGTTTGTACCAGCAACTAAAACAGGGTTTTGCAAATTAGATGTATAACCATTTGGCCCCACCCAACTATACCTATTACCGCCATTTGCGGTTAAAGTAATATTTGCACCTTCGCAAACAGGGCTATTGCTACCAGCAGTAATTATAGGCAAATCGCTTATTGTAATAGTGGTAGTATTAGAAGCCACACGGCAATTGGTATTATTAATATTGCCAGCCTCAGCTACTAATAATCTATATTGATAAATATCTACTGTAGTATTTGTAAAATTAAAAGTAGCAGTAGTTGCTCCAGCAATATTTGCCCAAGTAACACCATTATTTGTACTTACCTGCCATTGTAAAGAGGGATTTAAATAACCAGTACCCACCACACCCGAAAGGGTAATAGGCGACGTATTGTTTACACACATACTTACATTAGTTTGGCTAGTATTTAATACCGATGTAGTTACTTGTGGGCCACAGGGTCTAAAGGCAATATCATCTAAGGCTAAATCGTTGCCACAGCCACCTGGGCCATTATTTCGTAATCTAACAACTACATCGCCTACACTACTTGGGGTAGTAAAAAATAAACCATATTGTTTCCAAGTGGGGCTTGCATCTTCTGTTATATCTGCAGTTGTAAATGTACTTAAAACAGTTCCTGTAGGGGTTTCAATAGTAAACGTAAGTCTTGGTCTAGTAGGGTTGGGTTGGCAAGATGTGGTTTTTAAAACATTGGTTACCCATGCTGAAAATTCATAAGTAGAATTTGCACAAAGTCCTTTAACCGTATCTACATAAAAATCACCGGGGGTAATGGATGCATTTATCAGCATCATATATCCATTAACATCATTGGGTGTATGATCTTGTGTAATGTTGTGCCAACTTCCTCCAAAGCAATTATTAGTTTGGCTAATAATGGTATAGCTGCCATCAATTGGGCAATCGCTACTTACAAAATTATAAGTAGTAACAGCTGGCAGTAAAGCTGTACCTATAGTGCTGCTACCATTGCCAAAATTAATGTTAACAACAGCATCGCCTAACGAGCCAGTACATACTTGTGAGTATGCAAAGCAGCTATATGCACACAAAAATGAAAGTATAATTGATTTTTTTATTGAAATCGACATAGCCAAGTAAAATTAATGGATTAATGAATGGGATTGTTTTTTTACCACAGATTTATAGTAAGACTACCGTAGTTTAAAAAACTACGATAGTCTGTATACATCTCTGAAAATGGCTATGTAAATCTGTGGTTACCTCTCTACTTCTCCCCAAATTTCAAACAAACACAATTCATTTTAGGTGGTTGTTGTTTTTCAATTTATTTTTACGGTGTTGTATTTCTACATTTTGATAAAGTTGCCAATAGGTATGCTGTACAAGTGAGTGACACAACGATGTTGAACAAGGCTACTCTGCTTGTTCCCAAATCAAAAAATCATAAATCAAAAAATCAAACATCGTAATGGTTGATGTATTATTAGGCCTGCAATGGGGCGACGAAGGAAAAGGTAAAATTGTAGATTATTTTGCCCATAACTATGATGTAGTTGCTAGGTTTCAAGGCGGTCCCAATGCTGGGCATACTTTGTATGTAGGCGATAAAAAAATTGTACTTCATCAAATACCAAGTGGTATTTTTCATGAAGAAAAAATTAATTTGATTGGCAATGGTGTAGTGTTGGATGCCGTTACATTAAAAAGAGAGTGTGAAAATGTAGCCGCTTTTGGGGTTGATTATCGCAAAAACTTATACATAAGTGAACGTACACATTTAATTTTACCTACCCACCGTGCCATTGATAAGGCTAGTGAATTAGCAAAGGGCAACGAAAAAATAGGTAGCACTCTTAAAGGTATTGGTCCTGCTTATATGGATAAAACTGGGCGTAATGGTTTACGAGTAGGTAACTTGCTAGATAAAAGTTTTACTACAGAGTATATTAAGCTTAGGTTAAAACATCAAAAAATATTAGAGAGTTTAAATTTTCATGAAGATATTAGTGCTTGGGAAGAAGAATTTTTTGAAGCCATTGAGCATTTAAAGCAATTTAAAATTGTAAATGGCGAATATTTTATTAATCAAAAAATTGCTGAAGGTAAAAGGGTATTGGCAGAGGGAGCACAAGGCAGTATGTTAGATGTAGATTTTGGAACATTTCCTTTTGTTACAAGCAGCAATACTATTTCGGCTGGTGTCTGTACTGGATTGGGTGTAGCGCCACAAAAAATTAAAGAAGTATTTGGTGTAAGTAAAGCGTATTGTACTAGGGTAGGTAGTGGCCCTTTCCCTACCGAATTGCATGACGAAACAGGTGAGCTGATACGTAAAATAGGTAACGAGTTTGGTAGTACTACAGGCAGGCCTCGTAGATGTGGTTGGATTGACTTAGTGGCGTTGCAATTTGCCTGCATGATAAACGGTGTTACTCAAATAATTATGACAAAGGCAGATATATTAGATGAATTGCCAGAGTTAAAGGTTTGTAATGGTTATAATGTAGATGGAGAGGAGAAAAATTACGTACCTTTTCAAATGAACAGGGTAAATATAGCTCCAGTATATAAAAGCTTTGAGGGTTGGCAAACTAATATTACAGCTGTAGATAATTTTGAAGCCCTGCCAGGCAAAATGAAAGAGTATATTAACTACCTAAATAAATTTTTGGGAGTACCAGTAAATTACATTAGTAACGGTCCTGGTAAAAACCAAATTATTAAGGCATAAAATATTTTAAAAAAAGTTGCGTTTTTTTTTGGCAATATAAAAATCAAGTGGAAATTTTACAGTATTAATTCTTGTTATAAATTATATGGCTACAAAATCAGATAAAGCAAAAAAGACTACTGCAGCAAATCCTGCACAAGCATCAAAAAAAGCATCTTCAAAATCTAAAAAAGATGATGACGATTTAGATTTGGATGATGATGACGATTTAGATTTGGATGATGAAAAACCTGCTAAAAAAGGAAAAGCATCTTCAAAGAAAAAATCTAAAGATGATGATGACGATGACGACGATGATGTAGAAGTAGATGATGAATGGGAAAAGCCCGAAGAAGAAGATGATTGGGATCCAGATTTTGATGAATTTGATATACCAAAATCAAAAGGTAAAAAGGCAACAGGTGGCGGCAAAAAAGCGGCGAAGGATGAGGATGATGATTTTAAAATTGACGACGATTTTAAAGACTTAGGTTTTGATGATGGTGGCGGCGGTTTTGATGATGATGATGATTTTTAATGGAGACACGGATAACACGGAGCTAACGGATTAAAACTGATTTCTATTTGCGTCTTTGTGGCTTTGTGGGATTTTAATTTGAAATATTATTTGTGAAAATTAGTGTAATCTGTGGCAAAATTTAGCTAGTGCAAAAATCTACATCATTTACAATACACAACTTTTCAAAATTTAAAATACAAATGTTGAATTGGGTAAGCCAGTTCAACATTTTTTGTTTTTTAGATAATCAACAATACAATTTTACTACACCCAGTTTTGAATGCTTGGTAGCAGCAGGTTGCAAGCAAAATATTAATGTAAATAGCGGCAATGCTTTTGAGAAATTAAAGCAATTTGCAAGTAATAAGCAACAATGGCTGTTTGGGCATTTTGGTTATGATTTAAAAAATGAAACCGAGCAACTAACATCTACAAATGCGGATGGCGTTGGTTTTAGCGACTTGCATTTTTTTGTACCGCAAATTGTTTTACAGCTAAGTAACACTACACTCACTATTTTTTGTGATGAAGATGCTCAAGTAATCTATGAAGCAATACAAAATTGCCCCACCAACATTGAAGTTGTACAACCAGCTATACAAATAAAAAACCGAATAACTAAACAAGAATATTTACAAGCTGTACATAAATTACAACAACATATTGCTAGAGGCGATTGTTATGAAATAAATTTTTGTCAAGAGTTTTATGCAAAAGATGTAGCTATAAATCCATTGCCTATTTACAATAAATTAAGCATTGTTTCACCCACACCATTTTCTGCATTTTATAGGGTAGATGATAAATATTGTATGTGTGCCAGCCCAGAACGTTACATAAAAAAGCAAGGCAATAAAATTAATAGCCAGCCCATAAAGGGTACGGCTAAACGAAGTAGTAATGTATTGGTAGATGAACAAAATAAATATAGCTTACTTAATAGCCAAAAAGAACGTAGTGAAAATGTAATGGTGGTAGATTTGGTACGTAATGATTTAAGCAGAGTGTGCAAACAATCTAGTGTAAAAGTAGAAGAGTTATTTGGTATTTACAGTTTTCCGCAAGTACACCAAATGATTAGTACTGTAGTAGGTGAGGTAGATGATGATGTACATTGGGTAGATATTATTAAAGCTACTTTCCCAATGGGTAGTATGACAGGTGCTCCTAAAAAAAGAGTGATGGAATTAATTGAACAGTACGAAAGCACCAAACGTGGTTTGTTTAGCGGAGCTATTGGCTATATAAGCCCTAATAACGACTTTGATTTTAATGTAGTTATACGTAGCATATTTTATAATGCCACCACACAATATTTATCCTTTACAACAGGCGGTGCTATTACATTTTATAGCGATGCATTGCAAGAATATGAAGAGTGTATGTTAAAAGCGGAGGGGATGATGAGGGTGGTGGGGTGATATTACCCCTTCCTCTTTTTCTTTGCCACCTTCGGGCTAGGGTAAACCGTTTGCGTACTCACTACACCTTCATCACCTAAAAGTAATTGTACACATTCGTTAAGTATGATGTATTTGTTAGCTAAAAAAAGTTGCATTTTATCTGCTGGTAAGCGTAAGTCATAATTGCCGTGGGTACTCATCATGTTATCAAAATCGGGGTTGTAGCGATTAAATTGCACAATTTCCATTCCTAAGTTTTTGGTAATAACCATACTGTTATACTTACCCGAAATTGTTTGTGTAGCAACGTTTTCTTGCTCTGTATCGGTAAGTGTAGGCTTATTATCAAAAGGGTTTACGCCGCCGCCTGTATTTACAATGGGATTTGTACCCATACCACTACCTGAAGATTGAGTAGTAACACCACCACCACCTTCCATAATGTAATGAGTGGCAATAAATTTTTTTACATAGTTTCTACTTTCACCCGGTAGTTGGTATTGCAAACTCCAAAAATTTTTACTGCCACTTCTACGTATAGCTTTATTTACATTACCTAAACCACCATTGTAACTGGCAAGTACAAGCAACCAATCTTTATATACTCTATAACTGTTTAATAAATATCTAGCAGCAGCATGAGTGCTTTTTACATAATCTCTACGTTCATCTATATAGCCATTTACCACCAAACCATATTGCCTAGCCGTGGCTGGCATAAACTGCCATGGGCCTGCTGCACCTACCCAACTAGTGGCACCCGTTTTTAAATTGCTTTCAATTACGGCGACATATTTTAGCTCTCTAGGTAAACCGTATTGGCTTAAAATATTATCTATCAAACTAAAGTAGGGTTGTCCCCAGCCTTTCATTTGCAGTAAGTGTTTGCTATGAGCCTTTAGATAATCTTGCATAAAGCTTTCAGCATGTGGGTTTACCTGTGTGCTGTAAGGTGCAGTAGCATTGTAACTGTACTTAGTAAATAAGTTTTTAAAACCGTATCTGGTTACTTGGCTTAAGTATTGTTCTTTTTCTTTACTAGATGGAGCTTTTCTTGTTTTTACAATTTCCTCAATAATTTCTTGCTCTACTTTTTCATCAACAATGGCAGTATCGGGCAAAACCTGTCCGTAGCCACTTATAGCATTAATGAAAATGAATAGTATAATTAATAATTTTTTCAATCTTTTAGTTAGATGTTAATATGCTTTGTATTGTTGCATCATTAGATGCGATAATTGCAGCAAAGTTAATTCATTGTTTTTAGCAGTAAGTATTTGTAAGCCAAAGGGCATGTTATTGCTATGCTTAAATAGTGGAACGCTTATGCCCGGTATGCCAGTTAGATTTGCAAAAACGGTATAAATATCAGCCAAATACATGGCAATAGGGTCTTTAGTTTTTTCGCCAAGGGCAAATGCGGTAGTAGGGCTTGTAGGTAGTATAATAGCCTCATAATCAGCAAAAATACTAGCAGTTTTATCACATAATAATTTACGTACTTGCTGTGCTTTGGTAAAATAAGCATCAAAATATCCAGTGCTTAAAACAAAAGTGCCAAGCATAATTCTTTTTTGTACTTCCTTGCCAAAACCTTCACTTCGGGTGTACTTATAAAAATCTGTTAAATTGCTTATTTCGGGGCTTTTGCTGCGGTATCCGTATCGTACACCATCGTAGCGGCTAAGGTTACTACTAGCTTCTGCAGTGGTTAAAATGTAGTAAGTAGGTACAATATAATCTAGCAAATCAAAACCAATTTCTTCTACAGTATGGCCATCTTCCTTTAATTTTTCTATTAAGGCAAGATGATTAGTTTGTATTTCTTTATCTAATGATGGATGATAAAGAGCTTCTTTAAAGTAAGCAATTTTGTATTTTTTATTGCTCTCTTTGCTTACTGCCAACGGCCAACTATCAACCAACAATTTTTCAGCCGTACTATCATACTCATCTTCACCTTCCATTACACTTAATAGTAATGCAGCATCTTCTATATTATTTGCAAACACACCTATTTGATCAAATGACGATGCGTAAGCCAACAACCCATACCTTGATATTTTACCGTACGAAGGTTTTAAACCTACAATACCACAAAAGTCTGCAGGCTGCCTTACACTACCACCTGTATCGCTACCTAAGCTTACCATGCACATGTTGGCTTGTACTGCTACAGCACTGCCACCGCTACTACCGCCAGGTACTTTAGTATTATCCATTGCATTTAACGTAGCACCATATACGCTATTTTCATTGGTACTGCCCATTGCAAATTCATCGCAATTGCAATTGCCAATAATAATAGCATCTTCATTCAACAACCGCTGTACAGCAGTGGCCGAGTATAAGCTAGTAAAGCCTTCCAATATTTTTGATGCAGCCGTTACTTTATGATTTTTGTAGCAAATAACATCTTTTAAAGCAATAACTACACCGTGTAATTTACCTAAGGGCAAGCCTTGTTTTCTTTTGTCGTCTAATAAAGCTGCTTGTGCTAAAGCCTCATCTTCAAAAACTTCAACAAACGCATTTAGGGATGTATTATTTTTTATTTGGGTAAGATAATGAGTAACAGCTTGCACACAACTAACTTCATTTTTTTGGAGTTGAATATGATAGTTATGTATTGATGTATATTGAAACATGTAGAGTAGTATTATAAAAATAGGCTGAAACGAAATCTCCGCATTTGGAGGGCTCATTTCAGCCTTATGCTTAAAAGATTAATGTGGTTAATTAACCTTGTTGCTTTTGTTCTAACTGGCGGCGTAATTCTTTTATTTCGTCTTCCTTATCTTTTTGCTTCATGCCTTCTTCCAACTCGTTTTTTACATTGTCTTTAGCATCTTTAAATTCTCTAATACCTTTACCTAAGCCTCTCATTAATTCAGGAATTTTTTTACCGCCAAATAACAATACAATGGCTAAAATAATAAATATCCACTCGGTAGTGCCTGGCATTGCTAAAAATATGGTTAATAATGACATAATTGTATTTTTTAATTTACTACAAAGATAAATTAAAAAACGATTGAATTGAAGCTTAGTTTAAAATAAGAGAGTGCCGTTACAATTATCTAAGGTAGTTTTTTCCACATCTACCTTTGCCATTAGCAGCCTGTTCTACTGTAATTCCTCTGGCACAAGAAATAAGGGTTAAAATTGTAGTGATTGAAAAAAAAGCAATAAGAATCCTTCTCATGGTTGAGCTGATTTAGTTTGTTAAAAATATGTTTTAGTTAGAGGTAAATTGTTTGCTGAGGGGAGCAAATTGATGTAGTATTTTAACCACAATTACCATACCAAAAAGGTATGGGTAATAAAAAAGGCGAAAATAATTTCGCCTTATATAAAAACATAATAAATGTATTATTTAGCCACAGCCATTCTTTTTTCTCTAATACGAGCACTTTTACCGCTTCTTTCACGTAGGTAGTACAATTTAGCTCTGCTTACTTTACCCACTTTGTTTAATACAATACTTTCAATATTAGGTGAGTAAATAGGAAATAAACGCTCCACACCTACACCATCGCTCATTTTACGTACTGTAAAAGAAGCTGTAGCACCAGTGCCTTGCTTTTTAATTACATCGCCTTTAAAACTTTGGATACGCTCTTTAGTACCCTCTACAATTTTATAATTAACAGTGATGTTATCACCTGCTTTAAATTTTGGAAGCGTTGGTTTTGTTGTCAACTGCTCATGAACAAAATTAACTGCGTTCATAATTTTTAATTTTAAATCCGTTTATGTCCCGAATTTTCGGGAGGCAAAGGTAAGGAAAACAACTGATTTAGTTTTAACAATTTTAAACTTTTTAAATAAAATTTGATTTGGAATAGTAAAGAGCCTTTACACTCATTAGCTATATGCCTAAAACTGTATTAATTACAGCCTAGCACCTCACAAAGTTTATCTTCCAAAGCCTGCCCACGTAAATTTTTAGCAATTATAATACCTTGAGGGTCAATTAAATAGTTTTGTGGAATTGAACCTACTTTATATTTTTGGGCCACTTCATTTTGCCAAAATTTTAAATCGCTTACGTTGGTCCAGGTGAGGCCATCGTCTTTAATGGCTTGTATCCAGTTGTCTTTAGCATCTGGCCTATCTAAAGAAATGCCTAAAACCGTGAATTTTTTTTCTTTAAACTTATTATAGGCTTTCACCACATTTGGGTTTTCTTCTCTACAAGGTCTGCACCAGCTTGCCCAAAAGTCAAGCAATACATATTTCCCTTTAAAAGAAGATAAACTTATGGGCTTCCCTTCAGTATCATTTTGTATAAAATCTATAGCAGGGCTTCCAATAGCACCAAACATCATTTCGCTAATTTCGGTTTTTAAGGCGTTGGCATATACATTATCATTAGCCGCAGCTTTAAGTTTGGTTAACCAATTGTGTATAGTACTAGGGTTATCTTTAAATAAATCTTTAGTAATATAAAGCATAAAAGACGCTACAGGAGAACTACTTTTTTTAAGTATTAATGAATCTACCTGCTTTTTAATTTTTTCTTTTACTCCATTAAAATCATTGGCAAATGCCATTCTTTTAGTGGGGTCTGTTTCTTGCTGTATGCTTTGATTGATGGTGTTTAATTTTTTAAAATTAGGCTCAAACTTTTTAATGATGGTTTTAAAATCGGCTTGGTATTTAGCTCCCTTTACTACCGCTGTTTCAATTTTGGCTAAAGTGCCAGTAATGGTTGCTGTTTCAGGGCCTATAAATAAATCGTAATTGTAAACAGAGGTTTTATTATTAATAGTAAGGCGGCTTAACCCTGCAAAATTTACTGGAGCAAAAATTTTAAAGGTTTTATTTTTTGCAAAAGCAGTTGCAAGGGGTGCTTGTGAGCTGGGGTGTAAAAAACTTACCTCTGCCGAATCTTTCATATCGGCAAACTTACCAGTAAGTGTTATAAAAGAA
>JAGNRZ010000243.1 GCA_017988335.1 Ferruginibacter sp. | reverse complement strand
GTTGCGGCCATTACGAGCAGCTCTTTTAGAAACTGAAAATGTTCCAAAACCATCAAGAGTTACTTTGTCACCTTTCTTTAAAGTTTTAGTTACTGCATCAACAAATGAATCTAAAGAAGCATTTGCTTGTGTTTTTGTGATACCTGCGTCGTCAGCAATTTTTGCGACTAATTCTGCTTTGTTCATAATTATTTTTTTGATTTATTTTAAGTAGAACAAATATAGATGCTTTTTAATTGCAACAAAATTTTTTTATCTTTTAATAAATTATAAAAGTGCGTCAAAACCGCAAGGGTATTGATTTTTGTAGGTAACCGCTAAAGTTAAAATTTTTTAACTTATAGCTGAAACCCTTTACAGTAAAGGGTTTTGAATAATTTCGTTGAAAGCTGCTTGGGTAGCGGCTTTGGCGGTAATATACAATCCTTTTTTATATAGCCAAATCTATTTTTTTTGTTTTGCACATTTAGTGAATAACTTGCATAATGCTTCTAAAGGCAATGAATTTGTCGCCCCATTTATCAAAACCTTTTTGCCTCATTTGAGCAGCATGTTTTTCAATATATAAATTGTATAAACTTTTACTTTCGGCAAAATACTGTACTGCATAAGTTGGGCCTTCATTATCATCTACTTCCAATAATTGTAAAATAGTAGCATTAGTAAAGCAACCTGTATTAAGCACATCGGCAATATGCTCATCTTTAAGCCATTGCAACCATTCTGTAGCAATAGCTGAAGCCACTTTTATGGTAACATTATATATAAAACCCCCTCCGCCCACTAACGGGGGAACTGGTGTGTACGAATTGTTACTTTCATTCATTTTCAAAAATTTCTTTTACTATATTTTAATTTCTACATATACAGGGCAATGATCGCTATGTTTTACATCTGGAAAAATGTCTGCATCCTTTAATTGTTTTTTTAAAAGCTCGGTTACAGTAATATAATCAATACGCCAACCTTTGTTATTTAAGCGTACGCTAGGGAAACGCCGGCTCCACCAGCTATAGCGGTGTGGTTCGGTATGAAATTCTCTAAATGTGTCTATCCAACCACTAGCTAAAAATTTAGTCATCCATTCTCTTTCTTCAGGCAAAAACCCCGAAGATTTTTTATTGCCCTTAGGGTCGTGTATATCAATTTCGTTATGAGCAATATTATAATCGCCAACTAAAATTAGTTTAGGTATTTTCTTTTTTAATGTAGTAAGATATTTATGAAATTCATCTAACCAAGCATATTTAAAAGTTTGCCTTTCACCACCACTTGTACCACTAGGGAAGTATGCATTTATTAAACGTACATCGCCAAAGTCAACTTGTATAACTCTACCCTCATCATCACTGCCAGCAAAGCCACAACCTAATTCTACATTATCAGGTTTTACTTTACTAAAAATTGCCACGCCACTATATCCTTTTTTTTGTGCACTAAACCAGTGATGATGAAAGCCTAATGCCTCTAATTGCTTTACATCAACATCGCCTTGTGTGGCTTTAGTTTCTTGCAAACAAACAACATCGGCTGGGTTTGTTTTTAGCCAATCAAAAAAGCCTTTTTTAATAGCGGCTCTTATACCATTTACGTTGTAGGAAATTATACGCATTGAAATAAATTTATTATAATTGTAAATTAACAACACATTATGGAAGAAAACAAATTAGGCGACATTAAACCAGAAGATAATACTCAAACTATTTTTTCTGGAGATGATTTTTCTATGGAAGGTTATGATAAGCATATTCGCCAAGCCAGAAATGCTTGTTTTATTTCTGCGGCATTGTTATTACTTAATGCCGTTATCTTGTTTTCAAAATACCCTTTTGATATTTCCATAATGTGGTTAGATTATTTATTATGGGCTATATATATTGGCGGATTTATTTTTTGTGGTATTTGGACAAAACATAAACCTTATTATGCCATTATTGGAGCATTATGTGTATTTGCATTATTTGTAATTGTAAACGCAATAATAGACCCAAGCACTATTGTTGGCGGCTGGATATTTAAAATTGCAATTGTAGTTACATTAATAAAAGGATTAGGCGATGCTAAAGAAGCACAGCAAATGAAAGCACAAATGATGGATAAATAACTTACTCCAAAATCGGTCTCAACCATTTAGTAGCTTCATCAATATTCATTCCTTTTCTTTTTGCATAATCATTTAATTGATCTTCATTTATTTTACCTACGCCAAAATATTTACTTTTTGGATGTGCAAAATACCAACCACAAACCGATGATGCTGGATACATGGCTAAACTTTCGGTAAGATGAATGCCTGTTGCTTCTTCGCCACCCAACAAATCAAATAATTTATATTTTTCAGTATGATCGGGGCAAGCAGGGTAGCCCGGTGCAGGACGAATGCCTGTATATTCTTCTTTTATTAATTGCTCATTGGTAAGCTGTTCATTTTTTTCATAACCCCAATATTCTGTTCTGGTTTTTTTATGCAGTAACTCTGCAAAAGCTTCCACTAATCTGTCTGCCAGTACTTGTAAAATTATTTTATTATAATCATCATGGTTGGCTTCAAAGTTTTTGATATGCTTTTCAATGCCTTGTATGGTAACACTGAATGCACCGATGAAGTCAGTTGTTGGTTGTTGGTTGTTCGTTGTTGGTTTTACAAAATCGGCTAATGATAAATTGGATTGCCCTTCTGCTTTTTTAATTTGCTGACGAAGAAATTCTAAGTTGATATTTGATGGTTGATGGTTGATAGTAACTGTATCTGCTGCAGTTTTTGAAGCTTCCCAAAAACCTACAACGCCTTTTGCAGCTAACCATTTTTCATCTATTACTTGCTGTAATAGTTTTTTAGCATCGTTGTAAAGCTTTGTAGCTTCTGTGCCAATTACACTATCGGTAAGTATTGCAGGAAATTTGCCGTGCATTTCCCATGCAATAAAAAATGGTTGCCAATCAATGTACTCAGCAATTTCTGCAAGACTAAAATTATCCAAAATTTTTGTTCCTGTAAATGTAGGTGCAACTGGAGTATAATTTTGCCAATCAATTGCCGCTCCATTTTTTTGAGCATCGCTAAATG
>JAGNRZ010000101.1 GCA_017988335.1 Ferruginibacter sp. | reverse complement strand
TAGGGTGGGTCACCCGTAAAATTGTTTGAGCTTATTAACCAAAGAGGAACATAGAGTTTTTGTGAAAAAAAATCTTCTGCTATAATCTTCGCAAAAATCTACCAACTACTGCATAAGACGCCTCTTTTGGTTCGGTTCCGACGAAGTCGGAATTCAAAAAATACGAAGCATATTTTTTAAAAGAAGCAAAAGTAGCGTCGGTGCAGTAGAGATGCCCTGCCGGCATTGAGGCAAAAGGTTTTATTTTTTTAGTGTTGAAAAAACAATTGTATCATAAATTTAAATACATGAAAAAATTACTTTACTTCATCTGCTTAGCTTTATTTTTTTCTTGCCAAAATAAAAACCAACAACCCACTTTACAACAATACCATGCCGCCACCGATAGTGGTGTGCAAACAGGCGGTGTAAAAATGATACCCATTGAAACTCCCATTGGCAAGTTTAAAGTTTGGACAAAAAAATTTGGCAACAATCCTAAAATAAAAGTACTGCTATTGCATGGTGGCCCAGGTGGCACACATGAGTTTTTTGAATGCTTCGAAAGCTTTTTTCCAAAGGAAGGCATTGAGTTTTATGAGTACGATCAACTAGGCAGTTACTTTAGTGATAAACCTACCGATAGCAGCCTTTGGGTAACCGAACGTTTTGTAGAAGAAGTAGAGCAAGTACGTAAGGCATTAGGCATGAATAAAGATAATTTTTATTTGCTAGGCCATAGCTGGGGAGGCATTCTAGCCACAGAGTATGCACTTAAATATCAAGATAATTTAAAGGGATTGGTGATAAGCAATATGATGGCAAGCTGTCCTAAGTACGGGCAATATGCAAACGAAGTATTAGCTAAACAAATGCCACCAAAAGTATTAGATACTATTGAGCAAATAGAAGCTAAAAACGATTTTGCCAATCCAAAATACATGGAGCTTTTAATGCCCTATTTTTATAACGAACATTTATGCCGCTTAAAAGAATGGCCAGAGGCTTTGAACAGAGCCTTTCCACACATCAACCAACAAATATATGTAATGATGCAAGGGCCAAGTGAGTTTAGAGTACGTGGCCGTTTGGAAAAATGGGATAGAAGTGCCGACTTACCCAAACTAAAAATACCTACCCTTACCATTGGCGGCAAGTACGATACTATGGACCCAGAGTATATGAAGTGGATGGCCACCCAAGTACAAAAAGGCGATAGCCTTATTTGCCCCAATGGCAGCCACTGTAGTATGTGGGACGACCAACAAAATTATTTTAACGGCTTAATAAAGTTTATAAAAACAGTGGATGATGGGAGCTTTAAGGGGATTGGGAAGTAGAGTGTAATTTAGATATTGTAATTTTATGGGTTGGTTGTAATTTTATTAAAGCACTTCAATTTTTTTTATGGGTTGGGACGTAATGATTTTAAACTCAAAAGAAACATCGACTATTTCACAAGTTGACGCATCCTCCTTGCCATCTTTTGGAAAAAGGGATGCACTTATAGGCAAATTAAATGAGCTCTTTCCAAAACTTGAATGGGACGATGATCTAGCTTATGGACATTTAGACAATGAAGAATACTTTGGTAACATTGGCGTAGGTGAAGATGAAAAAATGGCTGGATATTTCTATTTGGGGATATATGGTGGCACCAATCCATTAAAACTTATTATTACTCTTTGTAACGAATTCAATTGTTCAGCATTTGACACTGTAACTTCAGAATATATTACTGCTGACAAATTTTCTGATAAAGGTTGGAAACACTTCCAGGAATTTAGTAATTATGTTATTAAACATATTTCAAATACTGATGAAGATAAGACCTTAAGCAAATAACTGACTGGCTTTCTCCTTTGCTTTGCTTCCTATCTTCACGTAGCATTTATACATACAGATTGCCTATACAACACCCATACATCAGCCGTAGATAGTATATCAAACAGGTCCTTAGTGTGCCGTTATGTTCCTTAGTGTTCCCTTAAGTGCCGTTTTATCCCATTTGTGCCAGTTTGTTCCCAAATAAGGAAGTTTTCAGCCTTTTTTCTGCTTTTATACAACATTAAAATAACATATAAACCCCCTGCTCACACAATAAAAATTCTAATTTGCAGTTATCATTGGTACAATATCTTATTAAATGAAAAAGCCAGGCATAATATTTATAGTTAAGTGTACAGCCATACTGTACCTTTCGGCTTTTACCAATATAGATATTTTTACAAAGGGCAAAGCTGCTACACCATTAATTACCAAAGGCAATTGCAAGGTAGAAGTATTGGGGCAAGATGAATTTACCGCCTTTACATTTACATTTAACTCCAATGGCACCGTTACCGCCACAAAAGATAATTTACAAATTAATGGGTTGTGGATGGAAGATAATATTGATAACAAAATAAACATCCGCTTTAATACTTACAACCCCACCATACAAAAATTAAACAATCGTTGGCTAATAAAAGAAGTTACAAAAAATCAATTACTTATTCAAAGTAACGAAAGTAATAATGCAAGTTTTGTTACTATTGCATCGTTGTAAAGTGTGCAATAATATTACCAATTCTAAACTTACAATCATCAAATTTCGGTCTCCAAAAAAATCTACCAACTACTGCATAAGACGCCTCTTTTGATTCGGTTACGACAAAGTCGGAATTGTAAAAATGCGTCAGCATATTTTTACAAAGAAGCAAAAGTAGCGTCGGTGCAGTAGAGATGCCCTGCCGGCATGAGGCAAAAGCAATAATTTTAAAAGAGGTGTAATTAATTAAAAAGCTCTCTTTACAAAAGCAAAAATTTATTCCCCCAATCCCCTCCCTTTTTTTTACTTTTACCTATGCAAAAAAAACTGTTTTTATTAGATGCCTTTGCCTTAGTATTTAGAGCCTATTACGCCTTAATTCGTAACCCACGTATTACCAGCAAGGGGCGTAATACCAATGCACAATTTGGTTTTACCAATACACTAATTGATTTAATTACCAATCAAAAACCTACACACATGGCGGTGTGTTTTGATACCAGTGCCGCTACCGAACGCCATACCGATTTTGCAGACTATAAAGCTAACCGACAAGAAACGCCAGAAGATATTTCAAGTGCAGTACCCGACATAAAAAAAATTATTGAAGCCCTAAACATTCCTGTAATTGCTATTGATGGCTACGAAGCCGATGATGTAATTGGTGCTTTAGCCAAACAAGCTGAAAAAGAAGGGTATGAAGTTTTTATGGTAACACCCGATAAAGATTACGGACAATTAGTAAGTGAAAATATTAAAATTTACAAACCACCTTATCAAGGTAATGGCTTTGAAATACTAGGCCCAAAAGAAGTATGTGAAAAATGGGATATTGAACGTGTTGATCAAGTAATTGATATTTTAGGATTAATGGGAGATGCTGTAGATAATATCCCTGGCATACCAGGTGTAGGCGAAAAAACAGCAGCTAAACTTTTAAAAGAGTATGACACATTAGAAAACGTATTGGAAAACGCCGCTAATATAAAAGGTAAGCTTGGCGAAAAAGTGGCTGCTGGTAAAGACTTAGCTATAATGAGTAAAAAACTAGCTACCATTATTACCGATATTTCTGCTGCCGAATTTCATGAAGAAAATTTTAGAATAAAAGAAAAAAATGAAGAAGCGTTAAGAGAAATTTTTGAAGAGCTAGAGTTTAAAACATTAGGCAAAAGGTTGTTGGGAGAAGGTTCTTCAACCCCGTCAGCGGCTACAAGCCCTGACGGTGGTTCATCCAAAGAGCCACAACAAAATGTACAAATGGATTTGTTTGGCAATATTATTGAGCAGCCACAACAAACTCCGTCGGCGGTTGCAAACCCCGACGGCGGTTTGGAGAACAACTCTTTTACCGCTGATAAAAACATTAACAACACTCCACATAATTATATTCTTGCCAATACGCCACAACTAATAAACGAATTAACTAATAAACTAGCCAACGAAAAACAAATTTGCTTTGATACAGAAACAACTGGTATTGATGCTAACGATGCAGAGTTAGTAGGTTTAAGTTTTTCTGTAAAAAAAGGTGAGGCTTATTATGTGCCTTGCCCTGCAGATAGAGATGAATGCATTAAATTACTCGACAACTTTAAGTCTTTATTTACTGATGCATCAAAAACATGGATTGGTCAAAATGTTAAGTACGATTTATTAATGTTAAAGTGGTATGGTTTTGAGTTGGCAGGAAACACTTTTGATACCATGCTTGCCCACTATGTAATTGAGCCAGATGGTAAACGAAGTATGGATGCATTAAGTGAAAAATATTTAGGCTACGCTACAGTACATATTGATGAATTGATTGGAAAGAAAGGTAAGAACCAAGGAAGCATGAGAGATGTAGAAGTAGAAAAAATAAAAGACTATGCTGCCGAAGATGCTGATATAACCTTGCAATTGCAACATGTTTTTCTTCCTCAATTAAAAGAAAAAGAAGTTGAAAAAATTTTTTACGAAGTAGAAAACCCATTGGTAAAAGTATTAACCAATATGGAGTTTGAAGGCATACGTATTGATGAACAATTTTTAAATGATTATAGTAAAGAGCTTGAAAGAGAAGCAAAGACGGCTGAAGAAAGTGTGTACAAACAAGCAGGCGTTCGATTTAATTTAGCCAGTCCCAAACAATTGGGTGAAGTGCTGTTTGATAAACTACAACTTGACCCTAAAGCTAAAAAAACAAAAACAGGTCAGTATGCAACAGGTGAAGATGTATTATTAAAATTAGCATCGCAAAATAAAATTGTAGATGATATTTTAGCTTTTAGAGAATACACCAAACTCAAAAGTACTTATGTTGACGCTTTGCCTTTAATGATAAATAAAAAAACTGGAAGAGTGCATACCAGCTATGCACAAGCAGTAGCGGTTACGGGTAGGTTAAGTAGCAACAACCCCAACTTACAAAACATACCCATACGTACCGATAGAGGAAGAGAAATACGTAAAGCCTTTATACCAAGAGATAAAGATTATGTTTTAGTAAGTGCCGATTATTCACAAATAGAATTACGAATTGTTGCTGCCATAAGTGGTGATGTGAATATGTGTGAGGCTTTTCGTACAGGTAAAGATATTCATACTGCCACAGCAGCTAAAGTTTTTAATGTAGATGAAGCGGCAGTAACAAAAGAAATGCGTTACAAAGCCAAGAGTGTAAACTTTGGTATTATATATGGGCAAGGGGCTTTTGGCTTAGCCGAAAACTTAGGCATACCAAGGGCTGAAGCAAAAGAAATAATTGATAATTATAAAAAGCAGTTTCCTAACATACAAAAGTATATGGATGATACCATAAATTTTTGTAAAGAAAATGGATACGTAGAAACATTAATGGGACGTAAGCGATGGTTAAAAGATATTACTAGTGCTAACTTTACTGTACGTGGCTTTGCAGAACGTAATGCTATTAACAGTCCTATACAAGGTACTGCGGCTGATATGATTAAATTAGCCATGATAAAAATTGACAAAGCATTTGCCCAAAACAATTTTAAAAGCAAGATGTTATTACAAGTGCATGATGAATTAGTTTTTGATGCACATAAGGATGAAGTGGAAATAATAAAGCCTGTAATTTTAAATTGCATGCAAACGGCTTTAGCCTTACCCAACAATGTACCTACCGATGCTGAAATAGGTGTGGGGGATAATTGGCTGGAGGCACATTAATTTGTCCTCGTCATCAGACGGGGATATAATGGTCAAAAGACTTTGTCTTGATAAAAATAAAAACATGAAAAAACAAAAACACCTTTACATTTTTAGCAATGGTCGCATTGCAAAAATTAACAAAAGCAATGGCGAAATAGTGTGGGAAGTAAAATTAAAAGAATATAGCCTAAGCCATGTAACCATTGGCAATTTAAAGCTAGAAGATGATAAGCTTTATTTTGGTGGTTATGGCAAAATACTTTGCTTAAAAGAAAGCGATGGCAGCCTTATTTGGAAAAACGATTTAAAAGGCTGGGGTTATGGCTATGTAATTTTTTCAAACACAAATTCTGATGAGGCCATGGCTGCTGCAAGCCAAGCGGCGGTAACGGCAGCTACAACATAGATATAAAAAACTACTCTCCCTCATTCCAAGCATCAAACAACATATCAAAAAATTTATTTTCTTCTTTTGTTATGCTACCATCTGCTTTAATTAAAAACATTGCAAATTGTAAAAAATCATTACGTTCTTGTAAAGTACTATGGTTATAAAAAATATCCATTTGTTGTTGAAAGTGTGTGGCATATTCATCTACAGGCAAGCTGCTAAGCTTATCCATTTCTTCATCTAAATTGGGTCTGGCGGTAAATGAATTTGCTAGCCATTCTCTAACCACTATATCTTCCTTAGTATGTAATTTGTTGTCCACAGCCGTTAAAAGCATCAACATATTATATCCTGCAATTGCTCTTTCCATTTAATAAATTTTATTGAGCAATATTAACTCGTTTTATTGAACTTTGCAACATGCAAAAACCTATACTTATTTATTGTTATGATGCTTATTGCGGATGGTGCTATGGTTTTAGCCCTGTAATAAAAAAAATAGCGGAGGAATATAAAAATCAATTAGATATTGAAGTACTTAGCGGCGGTATGATGATTGGCGAAGGCAAAATGCCTATTGAAAAAATTGGACCATATATACAAAGTGCATACAAACGTGTAGAAGAATATACTGGCATAACATTTGGCGAAGATTTTTTGTGGCACACTGCCAACCCCGATAAAAGCGATTGGATAATGAATAGCGAAAAGCCAGCCATTGCATTATGTATTTTAAAAGATAGTTTTCCAGAGCAGCAAGTAAGCTTTGCTAGCGATTTACAATATGCTTTAAACTATGAAGGTAGAGATTTGGATGATGATGAAGCTTACCGTCATTTATTACCAAAATATAATTTAGCAGATGACGATTTTTACGCAAAACTTAAAACTGAAGAATACAAAGAAAGAGCCTACTACGAATTTGCATTGTGCAAACAATTACAGGTAGATAGCTATCCACAAGTATTATTACAATTAAGTGAAAGTAAATTTTATTTAGTGGCTAAAGGTTATACAGCGTATGAAGATGTAAAAAGTAGAATAGATAATATATTAAACACAACTACATAAATAAGTTTGCCGTAAGTAAATTATTAAGACATTATGGTAAAGTAAAACTTGTAAAAGGATATTCCGACAAAAAAGTAATAATGTAACTAAAGCAATAATTAAATCTTTATACTACAGTTTATCTTCCAAAATCATCTTGCACTCTCACAATATCATCTTCATCACTTGGGTTTTTGCCATCGGTATGTTGCCAAATTTCGGCAACAATGCCCCAACTGTTTTCATCGCCAATTAAGCGATGACGTTTACCTTGGCTAAGCTGTACAATATCGCCTAGGGCTAATTCTACAATTTCAGTTTCTTCATCATTATCGCTAAGGGCAACTTTGGCTTTACCTTGTATAAGTTTCCAAATTTCGGCACGGCGGTGATGGTATTGCCAGCTTAACCTTTTGCTAGGTGCTACCATTAAAATTTTAGGGCTAAGTTTACCACCAATATTTAATTGTTCTTTAGTAAGATGAGGGAAATAAAGTGAAATAAATTTTTCTGCATCATGTTCATCTATCACAAAAAAGCCTCCCCAAGGTCGATTAAAATCGGTAGTGGCAACATTTAAATTATTGCTTGAAAGCATTTGCTGAATTTCTTCAAAAAGAGGTTCCATAAAATAAAATTAAATTAAAAAACCTTAGTTATAGTTAATTTATTTTGTGGCTTATAGTTGAATTAAACCGACAGCTCATAGATTTAAGCCAGCGATAAGGAACTAAGCTTATTTAGGAATAACCATAATAATCATTGCACCTTCGTTAGGACTAGGAGCCGTGGTATTTCCTCCGGCATAGAAGTTGTCAAACGCATATTTTCTTGCTCTTACAGTAAAGGTATAGGTACCTGGTGTTAGTGATAACGAATTCATCATCGACCATGGAGCCATTGTATTAGTGAAACCTGAGGCATCGTCTACATCAATGGTTTGAAACATATCTGGAATGGCGACACCGTTGTTAAAAACTTGAACGATTGCCCCCGATCCACCATATAACGTAGAAAATGTTTCGATTGAGCCGTATGTTGATATCATCACATCTGCATTGGTTGTGAGTGTAACTGTTTGGCTAAGTCCTGTAACCTGTATGAATGATGTAGAGTTTATTGTCGTTCTTGTGGCACTGACCTTAAAGGTTTTAATAACCCCACCTACATGTCCCCAATTTGGGGCTGTTCCCGGGCCTTGTGAAATAAGTAATTGGCCTGTGGTTCCAGCATTTCCATTCGACATTAAGGCTCCGTCAAATCTAAGGTTACCAACGACATGCAGTTTTTCAGACGGAGCAGAAATTCCAATACCCACATTTGCATTATTACCAAGCACAAGACTATTACTTGCACTTACGACTGTATTGGCCCCAATGGCGGTCGAATTTGTGAGGGAACTGGAACTTACGTTAGCACCGCTTCCAAATATCGAAATATTAGATCCGGTGGAGTTGGTATTGCCAGCCTGATAACCATAAAAAGAGTTGAAAAGTATCGGATCTATTTTTCCTGCTTTTTGATTGTTCACCCGAATGTTGAAAGGCACATTGTCTCTAGTACCTATAAAACTATTAGCATCAACAGTTCCCAAATTTCCGCCAGTTCTCCATGCTAGCGAATCGGTATTGGAATTAGATAGCATCCAAGTCCAGCTGGTTCCATTGTAATAATACAGTCCTGTGCTGTCGGGGGCATTCTGAAAGATTATAAGCCCGGTTGCAGGAGAGGAAATAGCATCTCGTTGTGACCGTGTCATACGAGGAATCAGCATGCCCTTTATGGTACTCTTCACATCTAGCATAGCACTGGCATTGGCCGTACTGCCATCTGTATTGATACTTAATGATTGAGCTGATGCTATAAAAGAAAATACAGTAAAGAAAACAACTAAAAGTTGTGAAGACAATAATTTGAACATAGTTAAGAAGTTTATGTTAAATTACAAGTCCTCTATAATACACTATTTATTAGTTTTCCCTATAAAAAAAGATGAGGCTTATAATTTATCTTAAAAGTAAAGAAATGGTTGAAGAAATTTCTAGTACATTATTATTTTTTTTTTGACTACCATAAAAAAAGGCTTTCATCCTTCTTATAAAGATTACTTGCAGAAAGAATTGAAACCTGAGATTGAATAGCAAATCTGCAATACCCACTTTAACAAAATAAAACCCACGACTAGCGTGGGTTTTATTTTGTTAAAGTGGTGTGGGCCGGGATTGAACCGGCGACACATGGATTTTCAGTCCATTGCTCTACCAACTGAGCTACCGCACCATCCTTATTGAATATCTAATAATTGCTTATTTAATATTTATTTGGGCTGCAAAAATAAGGGTATTCTTTCAAAATTGTAAATATTCAATCTAAAATATTCGATTTAGTTCCCATAAACGCATAAAAACTTAATACGCATTAGCTTTAATTGCTCCCAATTATAGTCACTTTCGGCTAATTCCTCTTGGGCTACTTGTAAACTGCTAGTTTCACAGTTTTTAAAATATTCTAATATCTCCTCCTGGTCGTATTCATCTACCATTTCATCTATAGCATAGTCTAAATTTAATTTAGTACCACTTGCTACAATGGTTTCCATTTCTTCTAAAAGCTCATTAATTTTTAAATCTCTAGTTTTTGCTATGGTTTCTAGTGGTATTTTTTTATCTACATTTTGTATGATGAATATTTTATTGTTATTTCTGTTGGCCACACTCTTCATTACAAAATCATCTGGCTTAATAATATCATTTTCTTCTACATACTTACTTATTAAATCAATAAACGGTTTGCCATATCGCATAGCTTTTCCTTTACTTACGCCACTAATTTTTTCTAACTCTGCTATACTGGTAGGATACATAGTAGCCATATCCTCTAAACTGCTCTCTAAAAAAATAACAAATGGAGGAAGATTTTTTTCTTTAGCTACTTTTTTTCGTAGCTCTTTAAGCATTTCCATAAGCTTTTCATCGGCAGCACCTGTGGCACCGCTAACAGCTTCGCTTTCATCGTCATCGGCATTAGCATCTTCAAATAAATTGTTTAATACAATTTGGTAAGATATTGGCTTTTTTAGAAAAGCGTCCCCCTTTTTTGTAAACTTTAGTAAACCATACTCTACAATATCTTTTGCAATTAAACCGCTTAATAACATTTGGCGAATAAGGCTATTCCAAAAATGAATTTCCTTATCGTTGCCTTGTGCAAATACATCTAACTCATCATGCCTATACATTTTTACAGATGTATTAGCCTTGCCCATTATTACATTGCTTACATGGTCTATGGTAAAACCTTCTTTTACTGCCTTAATTGTTTTTAATACAATAACAGCTTCGTTTTTAGCCTCAATTCTTTCTTTAGGATTTAAACAGTTATCGCATAAGCCACAACTTTTTTTATCGTCGTACTCTTCTCCAAAATAATGTAATAATGTTTTACGCCTACACACACTACTTTCTGCATAGCTTACCGTTTCATTAATTAATTGAGCACCTATTTCTCTTTCACTAAGAGGCTTGTCCCTCATTAAATGTTCAAGCTTAGCTACATCTTTATGTGAGTAGTATAAAATACATTTTCCCTCTAAACCATCTCTACCGCCTCGGCCTGTTTCTTGATAATAATTTTCTATTGATTTAGGAATATTGTAATGTATTACAAAACGAATATCTGGCTTATCTATGCCCATACCAAAAGCAATGGTAGCCACTATTACATCAACATCTTCATTTAAAAATTCATCTTGGCGTTGGGCTCTTAATTTAGCATCTAACCCAGCATGATAGGCAACGGCCTTAATACCATTTGCCATTAACATTTGTGCTAGCTCTTCGGTAGTTTTTCTGTTTAATGTATAAATAATACCGCTTTTACCTTTATGTTGTTGTATAAAACGAACGATGCTTTTATTAGTTTGTTCTTTATTTATTTTGGGCTGAATTTCGTAGTATAAATTAGCTCTATTAAAAGAAGAAATAAAAACATTTGCTTTACGCAGACCAAGATTTTTTTCAATATCGCTTTGTACTTTAGGCGTTGCTGTTGCTGTTAATGCAATCACGGGTACATCTTCATTAATCATGTCCATCATTTCTCTAAGGCGGCGATACTCTGGCCTAAAATCATGCCCCCACTCACTTATACAATGGGCTTCATCTACTGCAAAAAAAGACACTTTAAGCTCCTTAAAAAATTCAATATTTTCTTCTTTTGTTAAAGTTTCGGGTGCTACATAAAGCATTTTTGTTTTACCACTAGTTAAATCATCTTTTACAATTTTTTGTTGCCCTTTATTTAAAGTGCTATTTAAAAAATGTGCCACATTATCA
>JAGNRZ010000242.1 GCA_017988335.1 Ferruginibacter sp. | reverse complement strand
AAGTGAACTCAAATTTAGGAAGTCTATAACTCAGCGGAGATTGAAGGTTGAGATTGGGTTTTGATTTTTTTTCTTTCTTTTGTACATTTTATTCTTACTCAACTTTAGTGCATAGTGAACTCAAATTTAGGAATTCTACAGCTAAGCGGAGACCGAAAAGTGGGATTGGTATTTTATTTAGGAGGACTTTGCGGAGATTGAAAGTTGAGATTGAGTCTTTATTGTTTTATCTGTGTTTATCTGTGAAATCTGTGGCAAAGCCCTTTTTGTAGCTAATAAAAATTGATAAAAGTACCAAAGGAAGTAGAGCCATATTCATTTGCTGTGGTAAAAAGAACCAGCTTAATAATACCAAGGTTTGTAATAGCATACTTAGTTTTAAATATTTTTTTACCCAATTTTTTTTGCTGTTGATTACGAATGAAAAAAATAAGTGTGTGGGTATTGCCCAACCTAAATTGTAATTAACCTTGCACATACCATGATCTGTAGCAAACCACATAAATAATAATATTATACCTAGTAAGCCCAAAATGAAAAAATACAGTCCGTAAAAGCCATTTAAGCTTGTTTGTACAATTTTATTTTTTGAAAAACTTAAGGCAATAATTGATAGCAACAATAACGTAAAAATTATAAATGGTGTAAATAATGGCTTGGCTAATTTATCATTACTTATTGGATATAGATTTTGCTTTGATGTAATTAAATTTTTATTGCTGTCTAAACTGTGCATTAAATTGTCTGGTAAAAATTGTTGTTGTTCTATAGTCATTTTTGCATCCATAGGGCTGCCTAATAAAATATCGATACCCAGTTTACTCCAATACTGTTGATTATTATTTAAATAAACATGTATGGCATTTCTAAACGTAGTACCAATGGGCATGGTAGCGGTTTTTGCAAAACTACTATCCTGTTGTTTTTTTAAAATATCTTTTATTCTAGTGGTGCAGTTGTCAAATGTAAAATCGTATTTATAATACTTATTCTCCTCTTTTAAATTATTGTTTAAAAAGCTTCGGATGCTTATTTTTTCATTAGCCTTTAAGTTTAAAATTTGCTCTGTAATCCCTCTGTTGGTAAATTGATAAAGCTCTTTAAAATCACTAAAATTTTCGGTAGATATATAATAAGGTAATTTGCCTCGTACAAATTTTAGTAAAAAATTATCATCATCAAAATTAAAAGTACCATAGTTGTAAACAATATCTGTAAGGCTGTTACTATCAATAACTCTTATAGCAGTATGCCCAAATGTAGAGTACAACTCTTCGCCAGGTGTGCAGGTAAGCAATGATATTTGAAGACGTGAAGAATCTTGTGCAACACAAGTATTGAATATTGAATATTGAATATTGAGTATTAGTAAAAGTAATAATAATTTAAATTTCATTCAAAAACTATTTTAACCGCAAAGACGCCAAGTTACTAAGGTATAATTTACGCTTTGATAAAAGTTGCATAAAGGTATGCAGTACAAGTGAGTCCCGATAAAATCGGGATAAAATAACACAACGATGATGCCATAAAATACAAATGCTTATTACATAAAATACCTCACCCCAACCCCTCTCCAAAGGAGAGGGAACTAGAAGATTTACCTACTATAATTTGGAGCTTCTTTTGTAATATCTATATCATGTGCATGGCTTTCTTTAATACCAGCATTAGTGATTTTTACAAATTTTGCTTTTTGTAATTCGGTAATATTTTTTGCACCACAGTAACCCATACCTGCTCTTAAACCACCTGTGTATTGATGTACCACTTCTTTTAAATAGCCTTTATAGGCTACTCTTCCTTCAATTCCTTCTGGTACAAACTTTTTCACATCGTCTTCCACATCTTGAAAATATCTATCACTACTACCTTGTGCCATTGCACCTAAGCTACCCATGCCTCTATATTGCTTAAACTTACGTCCTTCGTAAATAATAGTTTCGCCGGGGCTTTCTTCGGTACCTGCAAACACATTGCCCATCATTACACAACTTGCACCAGCAGCCAAGGCTTTTACCATATCACCAGTGTAACGTATGCCACCATCGCTAATAATGCCAACCTGCTTGCCTTTTAATGCTTTAGCTGCTTCCATAACAGCAGTAATTTGTGGTACACCTATGCCTGCTACAATACGAGTGGTACAAATTGAACCTGGACCAATACCTACTTTTACAGCGTCTGCACCAGCATCGGCTAATGCTTTTGCACCTTCGGCAGTGCCTACATTGCCGGCTATTACTTGTATGTTTTTAAATGATTTTTTTATAGATTTTAATGCATCGATTACACCTTTTGTATGCCCATGTGCACTGTCTAGTGCAATAATATCTACATCAAAACTATTGAGTGCTTCTACTCGTTGTAAAATATCTTTTGTAATACCTACACCTGCGCCTACTAGTAATCTTCCTTTACCATCTTTTACAGCATTTGGATGACTTTTTAATTTTAAAATATCGCTGTATGTAAATAAACCAGTTAGTTTTCCTTGCTTATTTACGATAGGTAATTTTTCTACTTTGGTTTGTTTAAAAAGTTGTTCAGCTTTTTTTAAATCGGTGCCTTCGGGTGCAGTAAATAAATTTTCTTTAGTCATAATAGAGCTTACAGGTGCTTTGTAATTTGTTTCAAAGCGTAAATCTCTATTAGTTAATATACCTACCAACTTGCGACTGTTATCTACAATAGGAATACCTCCAATTTTATTTTCTTTCATTATGCGTAAAGCCTCGCCAATGGTAGCATTGGGTGAAAGTGTTACGGGGTCGCTAATTAAACCGTTTTCGCTACGTTTTACTTTACGTACCTGATTGGCTTGTTCATCTATACTCATGTTTTTGTGTAAGATGCCCAAACCACCTTCTCTAGCTAGGGCAATTGCCAATGTGGCTTCGGTAACAGTATCCATTGCTGCACTTAGCAATGGCGTATGTAATATTATTTTTTTGGTAAGATGTGTATTAATATCAACATCTCTAGGAAGAATTTGAGAGTAAGCAGGTTGTAACAGTACATCATCAAAGGTTAATCCTTCGCCGAAAAAATTAGGAAATAAAGCTGTGGAAGATTTTTTTGTTGCCATAGGCAAAGGTAATGC
>JAGNRZ010000100.1 GCA_017988335.1 Ferruginibacter sp. | reverse complement strand
GCACTAAACTACTATTATAAACTTAAAAGCCCGTCTTTAATAAAGATGGGCTTTTAAATAAAATATATTTCAAGCAACACTTATTTCCTTACAGCTAGTGTTCTTTGCTAAGTTCTCCGCCGCTGCCTTGTCTCCCGACAAGCGGCGAAAATGCTCAGGAATTATTACTTTAATAGGTTTACAATTTTTTCCAATGAATAAATATAAAGTTCAGCTTCATTATATGTATTACTATCATTTTCCAAATTTTTATATTTAAGCAATCTTTCCTTTAAACTCAAAAAGGCGTCAATATCACATTTTTTTCTTTCACCATTTACAAAAGATAAGGCTAACCCATAATAATACCCATCCAACTCTATAAGTTCTTCAATCCTCTCAGCAAAATCCTCATCATTTGGAAATGAAGGCAGTGAAATCATCTTATGCTCATTTAAAAAAAAAATTAAACTCATTTTTTAAAAAATAGTCCTTTCCTTCGCCGTTTGGGTTTCAGCTAAGTTCTCCGCCGTTGCTTTGCCTCCCGACAAGCGGCGAAATAGATTGCCGTGGTTGAAAACCAGGAGGGCGGCGAAAACCCACATCTTCCATTTGCAAATATGTTCTAGCTACGGTTTACTTTTGGTTCTTATTTTAGCTTACTCCCCTCCATGATAAGGCACTTGCGGAAAAATTATGTACTTAGGATTAGTTAGTATATCATCTCCACCTGATGATTTTTCTACCGGCTTATTTTCTACAATTGTACCTTCTAAAACAGTGCCTTGTGCTTCAATTTTTAAGCCTACAATTTTCTTTGCTTCATTGCGTATAAAAGTTGCAGTGCCGTTGTATTGTGGTATGCTAAACTCATCATTTTTTGTTTTTTCAACAGGGGTGCTTCCCATTATTGAATTAAAATCCAATGCTCCATTGTCCAATACTACTTCTATTTCGGGTACTACACTCCCATCGGGAAATTTGTATTTACCTACATATTGTTTTAGGCTGTCTTGTGCATATAAGGCTATGCCACTAAAAAGGCAAAGTGTAATTACAAATAATATTTTTTTCATAACGCTAGTTTTACAAAGTGAAAATAGGAAAAAGATTGTTAAAATTATGTTTGATTTTTTTACGGCAACTTATTATTCACCGCTGAGAAAAGAGTTGACAGAGCTTACGCAGAGGATTTTATATTAATTAAACCTCTCTGCGAAAACTCCCCGTTTTCCTTTTCTCTGCGGTGAACCTATTTTCTAAATTAAAGCTTAAACCCAAGGGTAGCCACAATATTTCCTCTTTGGTTTTTAACTATGGCATACGTATTAGCTTTATCACCTAAGCGGTAAGGAAAATTTACATCTTTATTAAAAGCATGTGCATAGGTTAAATCAAAAAATACTCCTTTATTTCTATAACCCAAGCCACCGCTTAGTATCATTCTATTTGCTTTTAGTTCCTTTTCTTTGTAAGGATTGCCGTAATAAGCAAAACCTAATCTACCCATAATGGTATTAAACTTTAACTCACCTCCTACTCTAAAATTAAAATTGCCTTTGTAATACCCTTTTACCACATTATTTAGTTCTTTAAAATATGCTTTTTCATCAGCAGTAGGCTCTTCATTATCGCTGCTAAAGCGGCTACCTTTGTGGTGTACATACTCAACATCAGCCGTAATAAATGCTCTTTGGCGTTTTACATTTTCTACCTCTCTAAATACATACGATGCACTTAGCATGGCTTTAAAAGGAGTAGTTTGCACATACTTGCTTTTGCCAGCTTCGTTATTAGTAAATGTTTTGGAGCTAGTGTTAAAAGTGCCTATAGGGTTTTCTAATGCTGTGCTTAAATTGGTTTCTCTAGTATCGGTTAAATACATAAAAGTAGGTGTATGTATTGCCAAACCTAATCTAATATATTCTTGCGGACGATAAATAACGCCCAACTTACCGTTTAATCCAATACCTGTGGTTTTAAAATCATCTGTATAAACAAAATTATTAAAGTAGTTATTTGTTCTTGCCGATGTATCGCTTTCTGTAAACACCGTTTTGCTTTTATAATTTACAATAGGCATAGCTACTGTTCCACCAAAAAACCATTTATCATTATTGTTTTTGGCAAAGCCTACCGCTACTTCGTACATGCCGCCTTTAGTAGTTTTTTCGTAAGCTTGTTGCAAAGCCTCGTTAGCATCTAAAATATAGCCTGGAGCTGCTTTTGTAAACAATTGTCCACCTATTCTTACAGTATCTATTAAATAAGTATATAAGGCAGGTGCTGCACCATATGCCACACTTGAGTTTGTGTTTAGGGCTTCGTTAATACTTAATCCACTGTTTGCAAATTCTTCTAAAAATTGTTCTGCTCCGCTACTAAAATCATTTAACCCTTTATACTTAACTACATTATTAAAATCGGCAGTTTGTGTAAATGCTAAACTAAAGGCTGTACTATTTTTATTGTATCTATTATTTTGTGCCCATACAAATCCGGTAGTACCTAGGTTAAAATTGTTAATCTTGTTTTTACTACCCATTTCTCTAAAATTGGCTTTATTATTATTTAAAGCAAATGCTGGTGTAATTACAAATTCTTTTGTTCTATAAAATCCAAGCCCAGCTGGGTTTACAAATGTGGCATTAATATCGCCGCCAAGGCTACCCATAGCACCGCCAATAGCCACATTACGGGCTGTACCACTTTGTGGGTAAAATGAGTACCGCATAGCATCTTCGGGTACTTGAGCATAAATAAGTTTGCTGGTTAGTAGCAGGCTTAAAAAGAGTATATGTTTTTTCATGACATAAGTATTTAGTGAGTCTGCCTAAGCAGACTCTGATTAAGTAAAATTAGTTATTAAAAAAGATTAATTGCCTCTTGCCGGACGAGTAACACTACCACCAGAACTTCCGCTGCTAGACGATGAACTACTACTAGAGCTACTTGAAGATGGAGAATAGGTTCTGGTATTTGTACTGCCAGATGAACTACTACTTTCTGTATTTGTAGGATTTGTTTCTCTTGATGTAAATACTTTTATAATCTTACTACCTAAACTTTCTTTTTTATTAGTGTTATTATATTTAGGTCTAGATGTACTTGTGCTGTAGGTATTACTAACTTTGGTAGAACTTGTTTTTACAGTATTGTACCCTTGGTAGCTACTTAAATTTACTTTACGAGGAGTTGTGTTTTTAATTGTGGTTGTACTATAAATAGGTGTAGGGTTGTAATATGGATTGTAATAATATCCATAATTTGGGCAATTACAATAGCAGTGATTATATGGGCTATTGTTGTATGTATAATCATACTCGTCAAAATCTCTCCAACGGCGGTCTCTTATAGTTTGGCGTACCCTTCTATCTTCGGCAGTTTGATTAACTTGATCTTGTTTATCATCCTTATCATCATCATCCTTATTTTCCTCAAATTTAGCAGGGGAATAATATACATCATCGGGTGTTTGACCAGCTTTGTAAGCTGTACTACAGCTTGTAATGGCTAATGCTACAATGGCAAAAAGTAAAAGTTTTGATTTCATGGCTTTTGTTTTAGAGCAATTTAAAAATGAAGTTACTATTTTTGTACATGGTGTACATAATTTCTATATCAATTATTTTGCCATAAGACACTAAAGTTTAATAAATTAGTGTTAAACAACTGCTAAAATCAAAAACTGAGCTTTTTACGTAACATATCGAGTACTAAAACGGATAAAGAACTGCTAGACGCTTTTAAGCTAGAAGGCAATGCCAATGCACTTAGTGACCTTTATCAACGCTATATGGATTTGGTATTTGGGGTATGCCTTAAATATTTAAAAGATGGCGAAAAAAGCAAAGATGCAGTAATGGACATTTATGAGGAGTTAAATGTAAAGCTAAAGCTACATCAGGTAGATAATTTTAAAGGTTGGCTGCATGTTTTGGCCCGTAATTACTGCTTAATGAAGCTAAGAAGCCCCAAAAACCTAAAAACTACAGAATTTAACCCCGGTTTTATGCAATCAGAAGAAAATATGCATCTTGATACCGAACAGTTGGAAAAGGAAGAAAATTTTAAGAAATTAGAGGAATGTTTAGATACCTTAACAGCAGAGCAAAAGCAAACTGTGGAACTATTTTATCTGCAACAAAAATGTTATAACGAAATTGCAGAAATAACTGGTTACGAATGGAATAAGGTGAGGAGTTTTATACAGAATGGAAAACGAAATTTAAAACTTTGTATAGATAGTAAATCCGCCAAATAAAATGAACACACAACACACACATATCTACACCGCAGAAGATATAAAAAAATATCTTGAAGGGAAGCTTAGCACTGCTCAAATGCATGCTATAGAAAAAGCGGCTTTAGATGATTCATTTTTGGCAGAAGCTATAGAAGGCTATCAAGAAAATAAGGATGCCAACTGGGAAATACATTTGCAAAATGCAAAGCAAGCTTTTGCACAACAGCAAGCTAGTGGTAAAGTAGTAGCACTCTCTACCCGTTCAAATAAAAAAATAATATGGAGAGTAGCCGCTGTAGTTTTTGTAATTGCAGGCTTGGGTGTAGCATATAATTTTATTAATAACAAAACACTACCTCAACCTGCCGAAGTAGCTGTTAATACTGCACAAACGCCAACCACAGTTGAGCAACCCGTAGCAACCAATACCACTCCTAATACTACAACTGCTACAACAGAAAATAAAGAAGAAAGAAAATCAAAAACTATTGCTACAACATTTGACGATAAAGAAAAACCTACAACCACTTTTGATGCTGATGGAAATAGAGACGTTTTAGCAAAAAAAGATGTGGCACCTGGCAGACAATCTGCTGAGCCTACTAGCACTATAGCAGCACCAGTTGTAATGGATAAAGCCGCCGAAGCTAAAGAAATGGTAGCTGTAAACGAAGCCGCTAATAATATCAATATCGCAGAAAAAAATAAAGCCTTAAACAAGCAAAATGTTAATGCTAATTACAATTTTATTTCGCAAGTATTTTCGCCAGATAATTCGCCATTACCCTTTGCCAACATTAGCATTGAAAAAGAAAACTTTGGCACTTATGCCGATGTTAAAGGTAATTTTAGATTAAACTCCACCGATTCATTTGTAACGGTTTTGGTAAAATCGGCCGGCTATCAATCTAAGTATTATACACTTAACAGCAAAACAGCCTTAAATAAAATTGTGTTGCAGCAAGCTGATATAGACCCAAAAACAGAAGTAGTAGTAGCTTCTGGCAAAGCTAAAGGCACACCTAGTCGCAAAGCCACATTTTTAAAAGACACTATTATAAATGTAGAACCAGCAGATGGTTGGGCTAATTACGGCACTTATATTTCAAACAATATTGATTTGCCCGATGATATTGGTAAAGATTTTACCAAAGGAAAAAGAGAGCTTGAAGTAAGCTTTAATGTAACCTCCACAGGTGCTATCACTAACATAAAAGTAGATAAGTCGCAATGCAACGGCTGCGACGAAGAAGCTGTAAAACGAGCCATACAACAAGGCCCTCAATGGAAAGCAAAAAATGGCAAAGCAGGCTCTGCAAAAATAAAAGTGCAGTTTTAGTTTTTTCATTCCAGCATTATTTTTTCATGGCATCATCGTTGCGTCGCAATCCTTTCATCGGCATACATAATGGCATCATTATAGACCTTTATGCTGTTAGCCCAAATAATATTAATGAGTTACTTCATCTCGTTCACCTCCTCTCTTCCGTGTTTCCGTGGCAAAATAAGCAAAGCAATATCATAGCATTTGTGTCATTAGTAGTTTAACATTAAGTTTTCCCTAATTAGTCAACTTTCCTCTTTTTCATTTGTTACATTTGCTATCTAAAAAATTATTTATGAAAAAAATAATGATTGCATTAGCAGCTTGTAGCTTTTATGCAATAACAGCTACGGCACAAGTTAAAATGCCACAACCCTCTACCACACAAACTATAAAACAAGAGTTTGGCATGGGTAATATTGAACTTACTTACAGCCGCCCTAATATTAAAGGACGTAAAGTTTTTGGCGATTTAGTGCCTTACGGAAAATTATGGCGTACAGGTGCAAATGCAGCAACCAAAATTACATTTACAGATAATGTAGAAATTGGTGGCAAAAAATTAGACACAGGATCTTACGTAATTTATACTATTCCAAATAAAGATAGTTGGGAAATTGTAATAAACAAAGGGTTGAAAAATTGGGGAGTAGATGGTTATAAAGAAAGCGAAGATGTAGTTCGTTTTACAGTAACTCCAATGAAAATGAAGAATGCAGTAGAAAGTTTTACTATGCAATTTGCAGATATAAAGTCTACTTCTTGTGAACTTCATATTATGTGGGCTAAAACCGCAGTAAGCATTCCAATTAAAACAGAAATAAACGATCGCTTAAGAGCTCAAATTGAAAAAGCATTACAAGGCGATAAAAAACCTTACTGGCAAGCAGCCCAATTTTACAACGAATACGATAATAATAAAGCGAAGGCATTAGAAATGTGTGAAGGTGCTTTAAAAGCCAATGACAAAGCATTTTGGGTATGGTTGTACAAAGCCAAATTACAAAAAGATTTAGGTGATAATGCAGGTGCATTAGCCAGCTCTCAAAAATCGTGGGAGTTAGCTAAGGAAGCAAAAAATGATGATTATATGAAGATGAATGAAGAGTTGCAGAAGAAGTTGAAATAACCGCCTCACCCCAACCCCTCTCCTAAGGAGAGGGAACAGGAAGATTAGCACAATATTAAGATTTAGAATACGGTAGTTTTAAAAAACTACCGTATTCTATTTTAAGCCTTTTTCTTTTATAAATAATTGAAGAATACCTGCCACCAAAATAATCAACAACGCCCCTATCACATTCAACCACAAAAATGAAACTACTTTTAAATTGTAAATACCAATTACCAATAACTCGGTAATAATGGCTGCTATAAATGTGGCATTTGCTTTTATCCTCTTTATAAAAAAAGCAATTAAAAAAATGCCTAAAATAACACCATAAAAAAGTGAGCCTAAAATATTTACTGTTTCAATTAAGCTATTTCCAATATTTGTAGCAAACATAGCTACTACAATACAAAACAAGCCCCAGCCTAAAGTGTACCATTTAGCTGTTTTATAACTTTCTTCCTCTGTCAAATCTTTCTTAAAAAATTGCTGATGAAAATCTACTACCGAACAGGCAGCTAAAGAATTTAATGCTGCTGCAATACTTCCCCATGCCGATAAAAATAATATAGCAATAAACAATCCAATTAATCCCTTTGGTAAATTATCCATGGCAAACCGAAGAAAAACAAAATTGGTATCACTTACATCTTCATTTGGCAAAGCCTTTTTCATTATTGCCTTATACTCCTCTCTGCTTTTATTGGCTTCCTCAATTTGATTTGTAGCTAATAATACTTCGTAGTTTTTTTCTGTATTTTTCAGTTCTTCTTTAAAGCTTGTGGCATAGGCTTTTTCCTGCTTAACACTATCAAAATAAACAGGTGCTTTATTACTGATATAAAATAAAAAAGTAAATACCCCCAACATTAAAATAATATACTGCATGGGTATTTTTACCAAGCCATTTAACAACAAACCTGTTTTACTTTCCTTTGTACTTTTTGCTGTAATGTACCTACCCACTTGACTATGGTCTGTACCAAAATAACTAAGTGCTAAAAAAAAGCCTCCAATAATTCCGCTAAAAATATTGTACTTATCATTCCAGTTAAAACCATTTTCGGTAAAGCCAGTTGTAATAGTATTCATTTTGCCATAGCCTGTGGCTTTCTTAATTGCTTCACCAACAGTTTGCCCATCTGGCAATAATTTTATTACTGAATAAATAATTAAACCCAAAGTAGTAAACACCAATAGCATCTGTATTTTTTGTGTATGAGCTACAGCTTTTGCACCACCACTTACGGTGTAAATAATTAAAAAGCCACCCATAATAATATTGGTAATGTAAATATTCCAATCAAATAAAGTACTTAATACAATAGCTGGTGCATATACACTTATGCCAGTGCTTAATCCACGGCTTACCAAAAATAAAAGCGAAGTGAGTGTTCTGGTTTTTACATCAAACCTGTTTTGCAAAAATTCGTACGCTGTAGTAATTTTTAATTTACTAAACGTTGGTACAAATACAAAAGCAATCACCAACATAGCTAAAGGCAAACCAAAATAATATTGCACAAAACGCATACCATCGCTGTAGGCTTGGCCTGGCCCTGTTAAAAAAGTAATGGCACTTGCCTGTGTACCCATTATGCCTAGCAAAATAATATACCATGGCATAGTACGATTGCCTAAAAAATAACCATCTAAATTTTTTGTTGTACGGCTTTTGTACACACCATATGCTATGATACCTGTGAGGATGGTGACGAGTATAATCCAATCTAGTGTACTCAATTTTTGATTATAACTGTTAATTAATTAGAAGATGTCATGTTGAGCTTGTCGAAACCGTTGCCATTGTAACACCGCCTTCGACAAGCTCAGGCTGACACTCTACTTGACAAATTGTTAGTTCTTCTTTTTATATACTACTTTACTTTTTGGTAAAGGCAAATTTTGCTTTTTCGTTTTAGGCTTTTCAATTTTTGGAGTTTGCTTAGTGGCTAATAAATTAGCAAACAATCTATACGCCCCTGGCACACCAGCAGGCAATTGCCTAAATAAAGCTAAGCCTGTGTAAACAAATTTTCCTTTGCCATAGTCAGCAATAATTAAACTACCATCTTGCTCTTGTGTTTCGCCAAAATCTTTAAAGCCTAAAATACGTTTGTAATTACTATCTATTTTTTCGGCATGATACACACTACGCTCTTGCACCCAACCTTCAAAATCTTTTTCGGTTATTTTATTAGGATAGTTTAATGCAGGATGATTAGGTTGCAAAAAATTCACTTTAGCTTCTTCATCTGTAACTCTTGTTCTACCAATATTAAATGGATAAGGAGCAATTTTTGCTTTTACTGGCCCAAGCTGATTGCTAGTATTATATTGTGCCACCACCACACCTCCATCATTTACATATTGCATTAAAACATCGTACACATTATTCATCCACTCGTTAGTGTTGTATGCTCTTACACCAGTAACAATGGCATCAAATTGTTTTAAGTTGTTGGTTGTAATATCACTTTCTTTTAGCAACGTTACTTTATAACCCATTTGCTCTAAGGCTTGTGGTACTTTATCGCCTGCTCCAACAATATAGCCGATATGTGAGCCTGTGATTTTTAAGTTAAGAAAAACAAATTTAGTGGTGCTAGAATATGTGTAGCTAATTAAAGGAATGTGTTCATAAGAAATTATTTTTTGCACTTCACTAAAATCTTTTTTATATAGTTTTGATCTAAGAAAAATAGGAACTATAGGTTTTTGATTTTCTATACTTTGGGGTATAGAAAAATCAACTTCTTTTTTCAGCCTTTCATTCTTTTGAAATTCTTTCAATTGAGAAAGCAAATTATATTCACCACCATTAAATGGTATTAACATTCTAATGCTATCTTGTATTTTTAAGTTAGATTGTATTTCAAAATTTATTTTTTTTGAAGGCTTCTCGGCTATGCCAATTACTATATTTGGTGAAGAATTAACAAAGTATGGAGGAATAACATTCACTGGCTGAAAAATCTCTCCCTTCACAGGATCTGTATATTTATAACGAATAGGTTTTGTAAATACAAATTCTTTGCCTTCTATCATCATGCTAAAATCTACACTCAGTGGGTCATTTTCGGCGTTGCCAATAAGGGTTTGGTCGCTTATATTAAAGCTTCCTTTATCCATGAGCTCAACTAACCAATAAGGCTGTGTAAGTTTTGCATTGGGCGAAACAAATTTGGTATAGGTCTTAATTCTATTTTCATTTTTCTTTAGCTGATCAAAAATTAAATACTCTTCGTCAACTTTTACATCAGCACTTAATACGCTATCTCCTCTTCTATTATTCACTACAAAATTTAATTTTAAACTATCGCCTTGTACAGCATAAGGTGTTGTGGTAGAAGCTTCCATATATAAGCCTGCACATTGTTCAATACAGTTTTTTATTTGTGCTAATTTTATATTTTTCCAGTGTTCAAGTTTTACTTCGCTTTCAACCAACGAGTATAAACTAACCAAATCTCTAATTGATTTTTCAGGCTTTTCAATAGAGTATGCTTTTGAAATATTGTCTACTTGTTCTTTTATATTTTGAGCTGTTACATTAGGCATCATACTTCCAAAAGTTTTTACCCAACCCACATCTACCCCATCAAATAAATCCTTTACTGGAGCTTCGCCTTTTATCGTTTTAAAATATTCTAAAGTTGTTCCTCTTTGGCTTGGCACACCAAAACCTTGGCTTTTATGTTGGCTACGACTTAATGCAGCAATTTCGCCGTAACTCTTTCCTAGCAAAGGGTTATAAGCCCCTACATCTATTTTAAACTGGCTTTCATTTTGTGTATTGTTGCCACCAAAATTAAAAGTGTTCCAAAGTAATCGTTTAGCTTGCCATGTGGTTACATATTTTAATTGCTCTGGAAATTTTGTTGGGTCGGCTGCTGCATCAAATGCTTCTTCGGCTAATATTCCACTTGCAGTATGGTGTCCATGTCCTCCTTCGCCAGTAGTAGGAAAACGAGTAATAATTACATCTGGTTTAAACGAACGTATTACCCAAACTACATCGCTAAGTATTTTATCATGCCCCCAGGTTTTAAATGTTTCTTCTGGGCTTTTGCTATATCCAAAATCGTAGGCTCTTGTAAAAAATTGTTCTGCCCCATCTATTCGCCTTGCAGCTAATAATTCTTGTGTTCTTATTAATCCTAAATCAATGCCTTGCTCATCGCCAATTAAATTTTGCCCACCATCACCTCTTGTTAAACTTAAATAGCCTGTTCTATACATTTTTTCATTAGCTAAATAGCCTAACAATCTTGTATTCTCATCATCGGGATGTGCAGCAATGTATAATACTGAGCCAAGTACATTTAGCTTTTTTATGTTTTGAAGTATTTCGGAAGATGTATAAGATTTGGGTGGCTGTGCATTTGCTCCTACAGAAATAAGTAAAAGGAGAAATAGAATTTGCTTACGCAAATTAGGATAACCGCTAAGACGAAAAGACGCAAAGGGAATTTGCTTACGCAAATGCTCATTCAAAAAAAACATCTTACTAGTCATTCTTTCTTAACTTTTATTATTGTGAATTTTTATTTATTCCTTTTTTCCGTGCCTCTGTGGCAACCATTCTTTCCCCAAAGCAAAAAACTACCTCTTGTTTCCAAAAATAACACATCAATTTATTAAACTACAAAAAACTTGGTTGAATGGCCTAATCAAAAAGTTAAATATTGTACATTTAAGTTTACAACCTATTACACATGCTAATTATGAAGAAAATTATTATTGCTTTTTGCTGCTTTATTAGCCTTATGGCTAATGCACAAATTAATCCGTATAAATATGAAGTAGTAAAAAAAGT
>JAGNRZ010000099.1 GCA_017988335.1 Ferruginibacter sp. | reverse complement strand
AGGTGGAGGTTTTAGGCAAAAAAGCACCAAAATAAACCATATACTGTGTATTGTTTTAATATTTGATAGTCAAATTATTAACTCATGGGTATAATTATCTGCTAAATAATTTTACCGTTTGCAGCTAAGCAGCTATTTTTGCTGCGATTTACGAAAAATAAAATTATGAAGAAAATTCTCTTATCATTTTTAACATTAGTTCTTGTAACAACAGCTTTTGCTCAAAATGACTACAAAAAATTGCCATCTTTAGGTATCAACTTCGGTTTATACGACTTTAAAACGGCGTCGGATATTAGAACCGTTGGTTTATCAAACGTTATAAAAGATAAATTATGGAGCCAAACTAAAAGAATGAATGCAGGCTTAGGATTAAGTTATCTACAAGGTGTAAGTAATCATATTGATTTTGTGGGTACATTAACAGCGGCATTTTTAAAATACCCTGTGCCAAATAAGCCAATAGCTAGTAACAGTACATTATTATTAGATGCTACTGCAGCAGCCAATGTAAAATTATTGTCAGACAAATATTGTATTAGTCCTTATTTTACTTTAGGTGTTGGTGCCTCAAAATACAAAGGCTATTACAATGCGTTTCTACCTGCAGGCTTAGGTTTGCAAGTAAAGTTATATGATGGTATTTTTGCTAACATAACTTCACAGTACCGCATACCAGTTACAGAAAATGCCGCATATCATTTATTTCATAACTTTAGTGTAGTAGCTCCAATTGCAAAAAAGAAAGTAGCTGCACCAATTATTGAAATACAACCACCTGTAATTGAATTACCTAAGGATAGAGATGGCGATGGTATTGCAGATGCAGATGATAAGTGTCCAGATGTAGCAGGTATTGCAGCTTTACAAGGTTGCCCAGATGCTGATGGTGATGGTATTACAGATGCTGAAGACAAATGTCCTACAGTAGCAGGATTAGCCCGTTACCAAGGTTGTCCAATACCAGATACTGATAAAGATGGTATTAACGATGAAGAAGATAAATGTGTAAACGTACCGGGTGTTGCCCGTTACCAAGGTTGCCCAATACCAGATACTGATAAAGATGGTGTAAATGATGAAGAAGATAAATGTATAAACGAAGCTGGACCAGCAAGTAACTTTGGTTGCCCAGTAATTGAAGAAGCTATTGTTAAGCGTATTAACGCCGCTGCTAAAAATGTATTTTTTGCAACTGGTAGTTCTAAATTATTAGCTAAATCTTTCAAACCATTAAATGATGTGGTTAAAATTTTAAAGGATAATCCTAGCTACAATTTACAAGTTGATGGTCATACAGATAATACTGGTAAGGCAGATAAAAATCAAACTTTATCTGAAAATAGAGCAGCATCTGTACAAGCATATTTAATAAGCAAAGGTATTACTGAAGATAGATTATCAAATGCTGGTTACGGTCAAGATAAGCCTGCTGCTGATAATAAAACAGCTGCCGGTAGAGCTAAAAATAGAAGAGTAGAAATGACTGCAAGAAATTATAAGTAAGATTAGTAAAGTACAAACAAATAAAAATCCCCTTGCAGTTTTTTGTAAGGGGATTTTTTATTAAAACTATTATTGTTATGACAGACACTAGGCCAAGGATAATTATTCCTATAACAAATACTGGCAAAATACTAGAGATAGCAGCAGTATTATTATTGCTTGTGTTGTGGATGGCAACAATAGCATTTTATTTTAATTTGCCTCAAACTATACCCATACATTATAATGCGGAGGGTAGGCCAGATGATTATGGTACTAAGGCTACTATTTTTATATTACCGGCAATAGCTACAATTATTTATTATGGGCTAACCCAATTAAATAAATACCCTCACATTTTTAATTATCCAACTACCATTACTGCCGAAAATGCTGTAATACATTATACAGCAGCCACAAAAATGATAAGAGCACTGAAATTAATAGTAGTAGCCATGTTTTTATACATAAATATAGCTGCTTGCTTAACAGCATTAGGAAAGGTAAATGGATTAGGATGGTGGTTTTTGCCAATTATGCTTATTGCGTTATTTAGTGTTATTGTGTGGTACTTTTGGAAAGTAAGAAAGAAGTGATGAAGGGTTGGAGTAAGAAAAAAATAATATTGTGAAGCATTTATTTATGTTCTACCAAGTAGGTTATTACTGGCAAATCCCTAAACTAAAAGTTTGAAAGTGTATATAATTTAAAAAAACATTATGGAGTTACATTATTTTCTATTTTAAATACCCTTACTTTGAAAATAACGGCTTAGAGGTCTAATTTTATTTAAAAAAGTATTTTTCTTTAGTTGCTTGTACACTTTAAATGTTTCCATAATAAAGCTATATAACTCTGAATATCGTTTAGCTGATGGAGCTTCTAAAAAAAACGAATTATACTTATTCTTATAGTTAACCGTAATTTCATAACGAGGAGAGTAAAGAAAAATAGTAGCATCCTTTTGGATAACAGTATCAATATAATTGTTAAAAATATTTTTAATTTGTGTATTGTATTTTTTATATTTTTTTGTATCAAGTATTAAGCTATCTGTAGAAAAATAGGTGTACATATTCTCTATTAAATCCATATATAAGTCTACAGTGTCTTTTAATCTTTTTTTATCAGCCATTAATAAAGAGTCATTAATTATTCTACCCCATTGTTTATCAATTACACTATCCTCTCTATTCCTATATGAGACAGAATCTTTTATTTTATAAATTATTTTTATTGATTTTTTGGAATGATAAACTATTGCTTTGAAATTTCCATCCCAATTATCACTACCATCAATATGTATAATGCTATTTGGCTTACTTTGTGAGTGGCTAATAAACGATAGCCTGAAAAACAGAAATGTTAATGAAATACTTTTGTATATTTTTTTTTGTAGCATAGGGAAGATGCATTTATACAACCATTTGTTTCAATATTTCATGTGTTCAAACAAAATGTATTTAACAATACACTATAACCTTTACAAACCAATGTGTTATCAATAATCATTATCCACCTTAGGCTTATCAGTTACTTTTCCTGCTTTCTTTTTTTCGTCTTTAGGCTTTAAGGGGTCAACCGCATTTTTAACTTCTTTTTTATCGAGGGGTTTGTTTTTATTGGTATCTGTTGCTATTGTAGCAGGCTCTTTTTTTATTCCCTCACTTTCAATAGGTATATTATTATCAATAGGTGCTAAATCATCGCCACCAACAGGTTCAGTCATAAAATCATCTGCATTGCCATTACCTTCATCTTCTACATATATCTTACCATCACTTTGTTCAGCTAATCTGGCTATATCTTCATCTGCCCAAATTGGACCAGTTTCTGTAGGTGGTTTTTCAAATTCTTTTAATTTGCCATACCCCAATTTTTTATCTGCATATACTTTACTCATAAACATGCCCCATTTGGGTGCAGCCATTTCGTTACCGCCGCTGGTACCACTATAAATGCGTAAAAAAGGATCATCGCAACCTACCCAAGTACCAGCCAATAACTCTGGCGTATAGCCAATAAACCAACCATCTGCATTACCATTTGTAGTACCTGTTTTACCAGCTTTTTGTACAGGTATATTATATGAGTTTAAATTTTTTGCTGTACCAGCTCTTATTACACCTTGCATCATACTCACCATAGTATATGCATCTGCTTCTGCCATTACTTGCTTAGGCACACTTGTAAATTCTTGTATTAGATTGCCGTTTTTATCTTCAATTCTATTTATTAAAATGGGTTCAATATTTAATCCCTTGTTAGGAAACATAGTATAACTCTGCAACATTTCTAACATAGGTATTTCAGCCGAACCTAAAGCAATAGAATAGTAGGGTGGTATTTTTGTTTTAATACCACAGGCTTGCGAAAACTCTATAGTTCTTTTTACACCCACTGCACCTATCAATGTCCAAGCGGCTTTATTTTTACTCATGGCTAAGCAGTTGGCCATAGTACCACCGCCACCAGTAATAGTTTTACCCCCTAAGGATAATGAACCGCCAGGTATTACAGTTTCTGGTGTATAGCCAGCATCCATTACCGCTAAAGAATATACTAATGGCTTAAACGTAGAGCCTACTTGCCTTTGTGCAGTAACATGGTCAAACTTAAACCACTTAAAATCTATACCACCAGCCCAGCATTTTACTTCGCCACTACGTGGATCCATAGCTACAAAAGAAGTTTGCAATAATTGTTTGTGGTATTTTATAGAGTCAAAAGGAGTCATCGTGGTATCCAATTCTCTTTTTGCATTCCAAGCAAAAATTTTCATTTTTACAGGTTTGTAAAATGTTTTTTTAATGTCTTCATCTTTTACACCTTCTTCTTTCATGGTCTTCCACCTTTCGGTATATTTCATGGCAGCTTCAATTACATTTTCATGTCCTTTCCACATTCTGGCACTACTACTTTTAAACCACCAGTTAATTTTTCTTTGTATTTGTGGTTGATGTTGTACTACTGCTTCCTCGGCATATTGCTGCATTTTTGAGTTGATGGTAGTATAAATTTTTAAGCCATCTCTATATAAATTATAAGACTCTCCTGTTTTTAGGTTTTTATTTTTTTTGCACCAATCTTCCATTTTATCTTTTAGCACTGTTCTAAAATATGGAGCAATACCTACATTTTCATCCAGTTTTTTAAAATTGGTAATTAGGGGTTTGGCTTGCAGTTTTGCAGCTTCGGCTTGGGTTAAATACTTTTGCTGGCAAGCTACCATTTGTCCGATTACCACATTTCTTCTCTCTAAGGATTCCTTAGGTCGAGTAATTGGATTGAAAATATATCCCTTCAGCATACCCACCAATACAGCAGCCTCTTCAATTTTTAAATCAATTGGCTCTTTTTGAAAGTAAGTTCTACTAGCATTACGTATGCCATATACATTGCCCCATGGAGCTCTATTTAAATAAAGGGTAATAAGTTCTTCTTTAGTAAAGTTGCGTTCAAGTTTTACCGCCACGATCCACTCTTTCATTTTATCAAAAACTCTTCCTACTATATTCCCTTTACCTTGGTTCATCATTAACTTAGCCACCTGTTGGGTAAGTGTACTGCCTCCACCATCTTTACCTAAGCTCTTTATAGCTCTTAATACAGCTTTTGCATCAATACCACTATGGTCGTAAAAGCGTTCATCTTCTGTAGCAATTAGGGCCTTAACAACATTTTGAGAAATTTCATTGTACTTTACTTCACTTCTGTTTTCAGTATAATATTTACCCATTAATATTCCATCACTAGTGTAAATTTCTGTAGCAATGTCTGCCTCTGGGTTTTGTAATTCTTCAAGCGATGGCATTTTACCAAAAAGCCCAAAATTGGCGGCTGTAAATAAAGCCACCACTAAAGCAATACCTCCAAAGAATATACGCCACAATATTTTTACGGAACGTTTCATGTGTAAATTATTTTTAGGATAGAGTATTAAAATTTATTGTTGTATTGACTGTTCAACAATTTTTTATAGTCTGTGATGTTTTTGTTTGTTTTTAAAATTTGTAAATTTTCTTCATTAATAATGATGAAAGAATATTTAGCAGCAGGCAACCACGATAATTCTACTTTAGCTTCTTTCTTTAACTTATCGTAATAGGGGATAGCTGCATCTGCATCGGCAAACGAAGAAATAACTAACAAGGCTTTTTCTTTATCTAAAGTATCTTTTGCAATAGTTATAGTTTGCCCATAATATTTTTCTCTATTGTATCTGTCCAATGCATTTTTAGCTTCATTTACATACACCACATCTACCTTATCTAAAATTACCATTACATAGTGTGGCGATGTAGGATTAAACTTGAAAGAAGCATTTGTAATTACAGGTATTTTTTTCAAGCTATCGGCAACTACTACTGGCTTTTTTATGGCAGGAGGTACCGTATTGTTTACAACAGGCGGAGTTACCTTAGTTTGTTGTGTAGGTGCTGTAGGCGTAGTGTTAGATGGTGTAAGCACCACATCTTCTTGTGCTCTGGTAACTTGTAATTGAGTTAGGTAAGCTTCTATTTCTTTTCTTCTACCTAACACATCAATCATAGTTTGTGCCTTTTGTTTTAAAGGAGAGTTGGGGTATTGCCCAATAATATAGTTTAAACTTGTTAATGCTGCACTATCATTTTTTTGACGAACATGATATAATGCTTCTATATACAACAATTGCGGTGTCCAATAATTATTGCTATAAATACTATCAGCTAATTTCTTTTCGGCAATGGCTTTTTCAAAATTACCTTCAATAAATAAGTTGTAAATATTTTCGTAAACCTTTGTGGCTTCGGGGTCTTTTGTTTTTGGGTTTAAAGATGCTGGGTTGTTTACCATTTGTGTAAACTTAGACTTTGCAAACTTTGTATTTAATAAATTTTTGTAATAGTTTGCTTTAGCTACATCACCCAATTTGTTGTAGCAAAAATATAAACCCATATATACTTCACCATCTGCTAATTGATCAGGAAAACGATTTAAATATTCTTCATAAGTTATAATTGCCTGTGTATAATCCTCTAAATCGCTTTGGTAAATTTTAGCAAGTGCTAACATATTGGTTGCAATAAGGCTATTGCTAGTATCTAATTTTTCTTGCGTTAATGGAATATTGGCAGCCAATGCATCATAGGTAAGATCTTGTGATGCTGAAGTAGCATTATTGTTTGCAATATCAGACCTGCTTTGTTCTTTTGCATTGCCAGTAGCCATATCAACAGCAGTTTTTCTTCGCCAATTATCTACATTTACCCGGTTGCCCCATTTGCTTTTAAATTCATTAAAGCCCTTAGCTTTTTGAGAAGTGTTATAAAAATACCATTCGCCTTTACCGCTTGTAGCAAATAAATCAACTGGTTGATTATTATTAAAACTGTTATTGCCGCTATTTCCACCGCTATTATCATCTTTTAAGCCTTGCTCTTTTCTTAATTGTTTTAATAGTTTTTTAATAAAAGCATCTCTATCTGCTGGGGCAAGCTTAGCCAACATTTGTAAGCTATCTTCCCTTTCTATAATTGTAATTTTTTCAACAAGCTTTGTTAAGGCTTGTTTACGTATGGTAATATCTGCAAGTTTTTCTTTAATGGTAGTATCGCTTAGTTGTAGGCTATCATACATAGCAGATGCTGTTCTGTATTGCTTTTGCTTGTAAGCAATATCGCCTAATTGTAGGTAAGCTAAATTTTTATATCTAACATTATCTTCGTTATACTTTAAACTTTTTTTGTAATAAGCAATTGCATTAAGGGTGTCGGGTCGTTGTATAGTAAGTTGTGCAGCAGAGTAATAAATAATATCTCTATAGGCTTCAAACTTATCTTTTTTAGCTATTTTTAAAAGGTTGTCAATGCTTTTATTTAACTCTTTTATATCGCCATTGCCTTTGTACATTTTTGCTTCGTTAAGTTGAGCAAAAATGTCCATCAGTGGATCTACAGTATGTTTTGATGCCTTGCTATAATACACCGATGCTTTGGCATAGTTGGCATTCATTTCATATAATTGCCCTAATAAATATTCCCATCTGCTTTTATCTTGTTTTGTATCGGCGGCGGATAGTGCTTTTTCTAAATATACAGCGGCACTATCGTAACTACTTTGTTTGTAATTTAGGTAAGAAGTAACTTCTGCCAAATCATTTTGCAAACGCTTAGGTAAATTGGGGTCGTTTTGTAAAGTGTTAATTAAGCCAGCAGCTTCGCCATACTCACCTTGCTCAATTAAAGTACGAGATAACCAAATTAATGCGTCATTTCTGCTTGGTGGCAAGCCTGTAACTCGTTGCAAAAAATTTTGTTTTTCTTTATTTGCAATAGAAATGGTACCATTTGAAGATTCTGATGCAGAGCCTATTAATTTATCATCATCATCGCCTTTCTTTTTTCGTGGAAACAAATTATAATTTATAAAACGAAAAGTAAGGTTAGCAGAGTCAAACTCTTTTCTATAAAAATAGGCCTTGCCAATTAATAAGTACATATTGTCAATCCAATCGTTACGCAAATCATGCAATAAAATACCAGCGGTTGCAGAGGATATGGTTGAATCTAAATCTACCTTTTGAGCTGATGTGCTTTCAAATGTATAAGGGTAAAAAGATAGTAGTTGAGAGTAATCATCTTTATAGCTGGCTTTAGCCCTTTCTACTACAGCATCAATTCTGTTATTTGCGTTGTAATAATAGTTATAGTGAGTAATGTTATTTTGAATAAACTTACGAGTGCCAGTAAATTTTTTATCAGCAGTTTTTTCAGAGCCTAATTTTCTACTTTCATATTCTTCTGGTTTTTTTTCTTTACCAAATGGCTCAAAAGTCCAGGTTGGCTGGGCAATAATATTATTTCCAAAGGCACTAAGTATTATTAAAACAATAATACTGGCAGCTATTCTTTTTAACATGTAAGTTTAAGTTAATTAAGAATCGTAAATATCGGTTATTTTTTGTTAAAAATGATGCAAAAAAACAACCTTTGCAATACTTTATAATTTATTAAACGGTTGATTTTTAATAGCTAACCTACTTAATAATTGCTTTTTGCTAAGCTTTGTGTATTTTTAACCCTACATTTTTAAGAAATATGGCCAAACTAGATGCCAATAGTACATTAAAACGCCTTAGAAATCGTTACCGCATGGTGGTAATGAATGAGGATACCTATGAAGAAGTGGTAAAGTTTAAACTAAGTAGATTAAGTGTGTATATTGCTGTGTGTACATTATTTGTTACACTTATTGGGCTAACGGTAGGTTTAATAGTATTTACCCCTTTGAAATATTATTTGCCAGGAGTAGGGTATGGAAATGCAAGACAGGTAAAAGAATATAGAGTATTAAAGCTAAGAACAGACTCAATAGAAAAATCGTTGCAGTATAAGCAGCAGTATATTGATGATTTGCAAAAAGTGCTAAAAGGCAGTATTGTAAAACCCGATACAACAAAATTAGAGTTGCCAAAAGTAGAAGTAGATACTAAATAAAATAACTTTAAAATCATATCTATGTTTAATTCAAAATCAAAAAATTCATTTGATGATTCTCCAACAGGAGGTACAACAATTATTGGTGCAGGTACTGCTATTACAGGCAATATTGATAGTAATAGTGATGTACGAATTGATGGAAAGATATTGGGTAATGTAAAAGCGAAAGGTAAAATATTAATTGGACCAGATGGAAATGTAGAGGGTGATGTTGCTGGAGAACAAATTGATATTTTGGGCAAAATTACAGGTGTAATAAATGCCAATGATTTGCTTCAACTTAGAGGGAAAGCTATAATTAATGGCGATGTGTATGCAGGTAAATTGCAAGTAGAGCCTACAGTAACTTTTAACGGTAAATGCCACATGGGAGCCAATGTAGTTGAGCTTAATGCCGAAAAAGCAATAGCTGTAAATCAATAATTTTGTACATGAATAATCAAAAAAAAATAATACTGCCCATAGTTTTATTGTTTATTTTCTTAAATACTTTTTTGCTTACTGCAAAAAGTATATTTATAAAATATAGCATTGATAGAGATGTAGTAATGGTGGCCAACATTATTTGTTTTTTACTTCACTTAGGCACTTTGTTTTTGCAAAAACAAAGCCTAAAAAGTAGTAACCCCAACGCATTTGTTAGGGCAGCTATGGCTGGCATTTTAATGAAGTTATTAATATGTATGTTTGCTGTTGCTGTGTATGTAATGACGGCAAAGCAAGTAAACAAACCAGCCATTTATATTTCTCTTTTTTTATACCTTGTTTATATGTTTATTGAGTTAGCCGCTATATTAAAGTTGAACAAGCAAAAAAATGGCTAAAGTAGAAAGCCCCCTAATTGGATTGGCAGCTTACTTGCCAGAAGGAAGTTTTGATGATGTGGTGTATTATCTGCAGCATTACAAAGTACACCTTACCATTACAAAAAAAAGGCAAAGTATTTTAGGCGATTACCGCCATGCACATTTTAATAAAAATCACCGCATAAGTGTAAACGGAAATTTAAATAAGTATTCGTTTTTAATTACGTTGCTGCATGAGTTAGCACACTTATTTACATTTGAAAAATATGGCAATAGGGTATTGGCACATGGTAAGGAGTGGCAAAATGAGTTTAGTAAAATATTAGCTCAATTTTTATTAAAAAAGATATTTCCTACAGATATTGAAAAAGCTTTGCTTAAAACGCTACAACGCCCTGCTGCCAGCAGCTGTGGCGATGAGCATTTATTAAGAGTGTTGCATAAATATGATGTAAAAAAAGAAGGCATTTTATTGGTAGAGCAATTGCAAGAAGGGCAGCTGTTTGAAATAAAGGGGAAACGCATTTTTAAACGTGGCGAAAAAATTAGAAAACGATACAAATGTGTAGAAGTAAAAACAGGCAAATTGTATTTGTTTAGTGGGTTGTATGAGGTGGAGGTGGTGGGTGGCGATAGTTCATAGTTCATAGTTCATGGTTCATGGTTCATGGTTCATGGTTCATGGTTCATGGTTCATGGTTGAATGAATTAGTGAAATTCGTAAAAATTCGTGTAATAAAAATTATTACAAAATCCATTTTTCCAACACTTTTTCATCTTCACTTATCTTCCCTAAAACTTTATACTTACTACTGCTTAATACCCAACTTTTTTCTGCTTCTTCCCATTGTACATTTTTGGTGCCTACAAATGTGGAGTGAATGAAGTAAATTTTTTGGCCATCATTATAAATAAATCCGGTGTGATTATCTAACCCAACTATGTATAAGCCATAGCCCATTTGGTTTACAGTTGTTATAAAATTTTGCATAGGTAAATGGCTAAAACGCTTTATTAGCTTTGGTTGTACCAAGGTTGTAATCATTTGCTCCGATGCACATTGAGCTAGTTTTACTCTATTTAGTTTTACGCCACCATCTTGCAAAACAGTAGTTACAAAATAGCCGCAGGCAATACTCCCTTTTTGCGGAGTTTGTGTAGTGCCATTAAAATCCCACTGAGTGCCTACCCAGCTGGGTAAAATATGCTGTGTAATTAGCTGTGTAAATATTTTTTGTTTTTGATTAGTGGATAAATTTTTCCACTTTGTGGTGTGCTTAAGTTTAGCAGCAGTTACTATTTTTTTGCAACTATCATAGTTTACTACTGCGTAAGTTTTTTCCTTAATTAGTTTTGGGGTTGTAGGTATATTTTTTTGTTCCTTAGTAGTACAACTGAAAATAAGAAGGAATAAAGTATAGTTAAATAACCGCATGTTAATAAAAAATGTTATTATAAGACGGATTTGCCAATAAATTCCACAAAAACTAAAGTAAATAGTATAAAATTCACACTTTTGGGATAAACGAGAAAAAGATTCAAGTTGTTAGTACAGAGTAAAAGCCAATTTTTATGTTAATTACTTATTTAAAAGGCTATAAATAATAGTATCTAAAAACTTGCCATCCCAAAAATAATTTTCCTTAAAATGAGCTTCTTTTACAAAGCCAGTTTTTTCTAAAATAGCTGCAGATGCTGTGTTTAGGGG
>JAGNRZ010000241.1 GCA_017988335.1 Ferruginibacter sp. | reverse complement strand
GTGTTTATTAGCTATAAGGTTGTTTGTCTTTTCCAATATATCTTCTCTATGTACCGGAGTATACCTTTTTAGTTGTAAGGCAATATTATATTCAGATAATTTTTCTAAAGTGGATATACTTGTTTTATAATTTTTATTTGCTTTTATTTTTTCAATTTCTTTTTCGGCTAATTGATTTACTCCCTTATTTTTAGATCTAAAGCCATACTTATAATAAAACCAAAAGGCACCTGTTTCCAATGCTTCGTGGTTTCCAAATTGAAAAGTTTCTATTTCGTAATAACTAATATGGTACAACCGTATATATACTCTTAAAATCTGCGTCATTATGTATTTTGACTCTCCCCCTCTAAATTCTTCCAGTATGTTTAAACCAAATAATGAACATTCCCCAAATATCCAGGAGCCGCCATACGAAACAGGATACCCATTTTTAAATAAGCTATACCCCACAAAACTTTGCATGGGCAATTGCCTTTCGGGCTTAGCAACATATAACGCCAATGTTAATCCTCTTTCTAAATGAAATACTTGCAGGGAGTTTATATCCAAATAGGTTATGGTATCAATTTCTCTCATGGCCAATGGCATAGAGTTGCGTATTACAAATGCAATTTTTTCTTTTTCAATAATTGATAAACTAGCGGCCTTTGGAATTTTTTTATTTATCAGCTCAAAATGATCAAACTGCTTTACCAGCTCGTGATGATAAAAATAGTTTTGTAATAAAATGCGGTTATAGCTTTTTGAATAATTTTTATGTAAGCCTTTTACATAAAAAAAAGATTGTAGCGATTGCCATAATAAATCTTTAATTAAAGGTGGGGCATTTACATTATTTATTACCTGTAATAAAAATTGAAATTCATGTTTAGCTTTAACGCCTAAGGTGGCTAACAAATCATTATTGCTCATGCCTGCCGTGGTGTATTCTTTTAACACATGCGGCATGGTGATATTGAGAAAAGTATTTAAATCAAAAGCACTATTATTTAAAGATTCTAATTCAATATGTACCTGTTTATTTTTAGCTAAGTCGTTAAAAGCATCTTGTGTAAACCTGGTAAGCATGGTGGTATAGGGCAACCCGCTATCGGCAAATAAGGCATGGTTTGCATTTTTTTTTATGAAGTTAGTAAGCCGTTGTAGCTCTGCTTCTGCTATTTTTACTAGCGCTGGGTTTTCTGCATGAGTTAATGTAAACAACAGCAATACATGGTATTCAAACAGGCTTTTGTGGATGACAAAAGGCTGCTTTTGCATGTCTTTAAAACTGTTTACTTTTTCAATAGCACTATTAGTGTTAAAGGTGTAGGCCACCGATAATAGTCCTTTAAGTTTGCTTTTAAAATTAGTTTGCATGTATAAAAGGTGAGTACATTAAAGTTACAACTAATTGTTTTGCTTACCGTTTTTGCCACTATTCATTTACTGTATTTATTGCTGAATTTTGATTGTACAAATCCCCTTTTTTAAACGGATTAGTGATTATCTTTTTACCAAATCCATAAGCCAATGTGCTTGTTGAGTTGGAGATCAAAAGATTTTGATTGAGCTATGCAAATTAAAAAAGCTACTTATTCAAAAATAATTGGTGTTAGTAATATAATAATCTTACGATAGCATATGGTTCTTAGCCGTTGAAGGTAGTCTTTCGCTTCGCTGCTAGGTTGCAGGTACGACAATCCACTAATTACCTTGCTTCGATACCTGCCTACGGCTACCTTAGCTGCAACGGCGAAAAACAACTTCTTCAATTAGCTATTGATAAAAACTTAACTATACAAAGTTTGCAAAGCCAAAGCAATAGTAAGTAATAGTGTTATAGCTGCAACTTAATACGCTACATATAAAATTACATTTATATTATTTTTTTGTAAACTACTCGTTATTGATACTGATGCATTTGTAACATTATAGATATTCACTATAATGTTCAAACAATAAATCGTAGTTTTGGCCTGAATCTTAAACGAATGAAATCCAATTTAAAAATCGCTACAACATTTTTTTTAGCTGCATTATTAACAGCTTGCCACGATCAATATGATATTTGTGACCAATCAACGTCTGTAAACTGCTTTGCATCTTTTTATCAAAAAAATGGCACGGCAGATGTAGCTGCAAGTGCACCGGCTTTAAGTTTTGGATTATTAGGCAGTTCAACATTATTATATAATCAAATTGGCGGTATAAGCAATTTTAGTTTTCCGCTTAATCCTGCAACAGACTCTGCAAAGTATTTTATTAAAATTTCTAACACTGCAACTTCAGATACTATTACAGTTTTTTACACATCGCAAAACATATTGCTTTCAAATGAGTGTGGCAATATTACTACACATACCATATCAAATGCAAAAACAACGACCAACACATTAGATTCAATAAAAATAATAACAAATACAGTTACTAATTTGGGTACTCAAAACTTAAAAATTTGGTTTTAAATTTTAAAATTTAAAAAAACTATTTCTTCAAGTAGAATAAATAAACTGCAAATATTTTAGGCCGTATAGTTGCATAAAAAAGCCGATGCCCAAGGCATCGGCCAAAACGAAACTTTTATGAAACTAATACTTAACTAAACGCTATTTAAAATTCGTATCTCACTCCTATTTCATGAGCATTAAAGCCAGATTCGAAGCCACTTAATGGTGTTTGATATGCATCGTAAGCATATCCAATGCGTAATTTATCTTTAATAATTACACCGGCATTAAGCATATAACTTTGCTTTAGTTTTGCGCCAACACCCCACCAAAAACTGTTGTTATGTTCTACGGTAAACCCTCCCTGAAACTCTGTTGGGGCATTAGGCAAATAAGTTAACAAAAAGTTTGGTATTACTTTGGTTTTTCCATCTGTCCATTTGTATGCTCCGTGAAAAAAGTAGTGGCGATATAATCTTGCCTCCTGGCTTGGGTTTAAATTACCACTATAAAACTGAAGCTTTGATTGTACTAATTGAGATACCGATGCACCTATTTGTAATTTTTCGCCAACGTATGCAATACCAAAACCGGCATCAAATTTCATTTTGTTTTCGCTGGAGCCTAATACCGGATCGTTGCCAAGCGCTGTAGAAAGCTTTCCTTTATCAATAGCATATTGT
>JAGNRZ010000240.1 GCA_017988335.1 Ferruginibacter sp. | reverse complement strand
GCTTTTTACACCCCAAGGGAACAAATGGTGTGTTAATAGAATTGTGTCAGGAAAAAAAATAAAATTACAGACTTACAGATTTAAAAAAACATGAAACAATTATTATTTTTTGCATTCTTATTTTTTGGATTTAGCGGATATGCACAACCGGATACAGTTGTAACAAATTTGCAAAAAAAATTAGCCGCTACCACAAATGTATCTGCAAAATTGGACATCATTTTAGAAATAGCAGGAAAGTATAATCTTAAAAACCCAACAGCCTGCGAAGAAATTTTAAATAAAGGAATTTACATAGCCGAAGAAAGCCGTGATAGGGCAATGATGATAAAAGCCCGACGAATTGCCGGCAATATTTATTCGCAAATGGCCGGGCTTAAAGAATATGCAGCTAAAGCGCTTAGTTATACTACTCAGGCACTTGAATTATGTAAGCAGGTAAATGGTATTGAAAAAGAAAAGGTTTCCTGCAATATTCAAATGGCAAGGCTACAGCGAACTATAGAAAATAATACCGAAGCAAAAAAGTATAATGAAGCTGCTATAGCCCTTGCAGAAGATGCAAACGATGACTCGTTAATTGTAATAACAAAATTGAGCTACGGACGTACACAGTTATCTGCCGATGAAAAACTGGATGCTTTTAAAACATTTATAAGTGCTCAGTCAATTGCTGAAAAATCTAAGCACCCTAATAAAGATTGGCTGGAAATTTCGGCATATAATAGTTTAGCTTCTTTTTACTCCAGTATTGAAGATTATGATAAATCTATCGACTATCAATATAAATCATTAAGCTATGCTAAAAAGAATAACAATACCACCGACATTTTTTCTACACTATATGCCATCGGCAATAACTATGCTGCAGCAAAAAAATATGATGCTGCAAAGAATGTTTTTTTAGAAATGATACAACTAGCCGATAGCCTGAAAAAGCCCGATAATAAAATACAAGGGCAAATTGGAATGGTAAATACACTAATAAGTGGACCTGAAGCTAATAAAAGCCTTCAATATTTAAAGGAAAACCCTCAAATAAAAGAACTTTTTAATCAAATAAATTTGGGCTATCAGTTAGATTTTGGGATGGGGCAAATTTTTTCAATTACCAGGCAATACGATTCGGCAAAAATTTATTTTACCAAATCTTTACCGCAGTTTGAAAAATTTGCTTCAACTTCTAATTTGCCTACTATTTACTATCAATATTCCAAATTTTTGTACGAGTCAGGTGATTATAAAAGTGCCATTAGTTTTTTAAAAAAAGCAACGGTTATTAACGATAGCCTAAAAACCACTAACGGTAGTAAAGAATGTTACCAATTACTGGATAGTTGCTATCAAAAAACCGGCGATTATAAAAATGCTTTTTTCTACAACGATTTATTTCAAAAAGCAAAAATAGAATCCGATGAAAAAAGTAAAGCAAAAGATATACTATCGCTTGAAATTGATGCAGAAAATAAAAGAAAGGAACGATTACAAAAAGAAGAGGAAGAAAAAACAAGAATGAGACATAACTGGCAATACATGGGTATTGTAATGGGCATTATTTCGTTATTTATTTTGCTGGCAACATTGGGTATTTTTAATGTGCCGCTTAAATGGGTAAGGGCGTTAGGTTTTATTTCCTTTATATTTTTATTTGAGTTTATTATTTTATTGGCAGATACATGGATACATCATGCCACACACGGCGAGCCGTGGAAAGTGCTAGCTATTAAAGTTGTATTAATTGGTATGCTATTGCCACTGCACCATTTTTTAGAGCACAAGGCTATACAATATATAACACAACGGCGTAACAAAAAGTTAGTGCATCAAAATTTGGTAGATACACAAAAAGGCTAAGCCCTAAAATTATCTTCTAAAAAAGATGATTAGAAAATTATGTTACCGCAACTTGCTTTCTATCAAATAATTTTATAAGCATTAATCCGGCTATAAAGCCGCCTATATGTGCAGCATAAGCAACACCACCGCCGCCACCACTCATTAAGCCGCTTACAATTTGAAAGGCTATCCATAAGCCTAAAGCAATGTAAGCAGGTATTACAATTATTTGGTAAAGGAAAAGTGCTTTTACTTTTAGTTTAGGAAATAATAATAAATAACCGCCCAACACTCCGCTTATTGCACCACTTGCCCCAAGGCTTGGTATTACCGAACTTTGTTGCATAAAATAAGTAGAAAAAACATGACTTAATGATGCTAAAACTCCCGTGAGCAAATAAAATAGTAAAAATTTCCCTTTCCCTAAACGGCACTCTAAATTATCACCAAATATCCATAAGTATAACATATTGCCCAATAAATGGCCCCAACCGCCATGCATAAACATAGATGTAAATAGTGTAAAATAAACAGGTATTCCGGTGGGTTGTAAACCCGGAATTAAAAACTGTTGCCCTGTGTATGGATCGGTATATGTTTGTACTTGTGTAACTATATCTTTGCCCGTTAAAATTTCGGCAGGCACCGTTGAATAAGCGTAGGTAAAATAACCCTCGCCATTCATTTGTTGAAAAACAATCCAAACCAAAACATTAGCTGCAATTAAAGCCCACGTAATGTAAGGCCTTTCTTTTAATGCGGAGTTATCATCGCCAATGGGCATTAACATAATTATAAATTTTATTGATAAAGATAAGGGTTGACAACCTTTTGAAAGTTGGCGGCCCTATACTAATTTAAAAATGGGTTTTCTGATTTTTCTTCGCCAATTGTTGTAGCTGGCCCATGTCCACTATAAACCACCGTATTATTTGGCAAAATAAATAATTTTCCCCTTATGTTTTTAATGAGTTGCTCATGATTACCTCCGGGCAAATCGGTACGGCCAATGCTTCGGTTAAAAAGAACATCGCCGCCAATTAAAAAGTTTTGTACGGCACTGTAAAAACAAATACTTCCCGGACTGTGGCCAGGCGCTTCTATCACTTTTAATTCATCTTTACCTATCGTAATACTATCTCCTTCTTTTAAAAAAACCAGATCGCCAACATAATTATCAAAAGGCATATTGTACATAAGGCCACTTGTTGGCGCATACTCCAAAACTGCTTTTTCTTTTAGGTGAATTTGTGGTATTAATTTATATGTTTCTGCTATAAACTT
>JAGNRZ010000098.1 GCA_017988335.1 Ferruginibacter sp. | reverse complement strand
ATGATATACAAAAGCCCTGCCCTCTTCGGTATTTACCCCATCATCATAAAAAAGAGCCCCAATAATTACATCGCTGTACCCATCGCCATTTACATCGCCGGCACTGGCTACAGAATAGCCAAACCAGGCGCTTGCCTGATCGGCATCACCGGGTGTGCTGTTGGGGCTGGCACTAAGGCCTGCTGCTGAGCCATGATATACAAAAGCCTTGCCTTCATCGGTATTTGCCCCATCATCGTAAAATAAAGCCCCAATAATTACATCGCTGTATCCATCCCCATTTACATCGCCAGCACTGGCTACGGATAAACCAAAACGAGCATTTGCCTGGTCGGCATCATCAGGTGTACTATTGGGGCTGGCGCTAAGGCCTACAGCCGAGCCATGATATACAAAAGCCCTGCCTTCATCGGTATTTGCCCCGTCATCGAAACCAGAAGCCCCAATAATTACATCGCTGTATCCATCACCATTTATATCGCCGGCACTGGCTACAGAATAGCCAAAGTAGGCAGTTCCCTGGTCGGCATCATCGAGTGTGCTGTTGGGGCTGGAGCTAAGGCCTGCTGCCGAGCCATGATATACAAACGCCCAGCCTTCATTGCTATTTGCACCATCATCGTATAAATATGCCCCAATAATTACATCGCTGTATCCATCGCCGTTTACATCGCCTGCACTGACTACAGAAGTTCCAAAGTAGGCAGTTGCCTGGTTGGCATCATCGGGTGTGCTGTTGGGGGTGGCGCTAAGGCCTGCCGCCGAGCCATGATATACAAAAGCCCAGCCTTCATCGGTATTTGCCCCATCATCGTATCCAGTTGCTCCAATAATTACATCGCTGTACCCATCTCCGTTTACATCGCCGGCACTGGCTACAGAACCTCCAAATAAGGCAGCTGTCTGGTTAGCATCATCGGGTGTGCTGTTGGGGGTGGCGTTAAGGCCTGCCGCCGAACCATGGTACACAAAAGCCCTGCCTTCATTGAAATTTACACCATCATCATAGTAAGAAGCCCCAACAATTACATCGCTGTAGCCATCCCCATTTACATCACCAGCACTGGCTACAGACCAGCCAAAGCTAGCAACTACCTGGTTGGCATCATCGGGTGTGCTGTTGGGGCTGGCGCTAAGGCCTGCTGCTGAGCCATGATACACATAAGCCCTGCCTTCATCGGTAACTGCACCATCATTGTATCCATAAGCCCCAATAATTACATCGCTGTATCCATCTCCATTTACATCGCCGGCACTGGCTACAGAAATTCCAAAGAAGGCTCCTGTCTGGTTGGCATCGTCGGGTGTGCTGTTAGGGGTGGCACTAAGGCCTGCTGTTGAGCCATGGTACACAAAGGCCCTGCCTTCGTCGGCATTTACACCATCATCGTATCCATAAGCCCCAATAATTACATCGCTGTAGCCATCCCCATTAACATCGCCGGCACTGGCTACAGACCGACCAAACAAGGCATTTGCCTTATTAGCATCATCGGGTGTACTGTCCGGCGTAGAACTTAATGGGTCGATGGTTATGGGGTATATTGCATTTTCTGTATTTACTTGTATACTATATTTTCCTTTGCCGCTTTGTTTAAAGTATGCTTTCAAAGGTTTTTTGTTGGCATCCCATACTGTCAGGTCTTTATAATTTAACACATTTACATTTTTATGAAAGAACTGCAATTGGTTGCTTTGTAATCTGGTTTTCAGTTTGGTTTTTACCTGTAAGTTTATTTTTAGTTCGCTGCTTTTTGAAAGTGGCTTATACACAATAAAATTTTGCCGCATACCTTCTTTGTTGTTGATGTACTGAACGGTAATATTATCTGTAATGTACTCTGCTTTGTTTTCAGTAACACTCCAACTTCCTTCACCTATTTGCGTTTTATCTAAATTGAAATTAATTTTCCAGCCTGCCTGTCCGGTAGGCAGGTTGGGTAAGTATTTATATTTTTTATCTTTTTCAAGTACTGTTGGTTCATAATTTTCCAATGGTATTTTGGTAGTACGAGGCTCTGCACTAAAGCCATCTGTAGTATAAAAGAAACGCAGGTTGTTTTTACGGTTTGGTGTGCAATAGGCTTTAAACTTTTCTTCCCATTTAAACTGGTATTCACTTTGCTCAATATGTTGCAAGGCATTGCTGTACCAGCTGCCTTGTTTTAAATCTTCGGGGCTACTAGTTTTTGTTTCTTTTTTTTGTTCAAAAAGATTGTTGGTAATGGTATTTACAAACTTAAACTGGTAAGCAGGCTTATTACTTTGTACCGAAACCATTTTTTGCGTTAATGGCAATGCTGTAATACCAACAGATAAAGCTAAAAGTTTAATCATTACTTTAATAATTAAATTAAAAATTAATGGTTTAAAGTAAGATATAAGGATACATCAAAAATAATTAATTTTATTTATATTATAAATATTATATGTATATAAAAAATCCCATCTTTTACACAGATGGGATTTTTTATTATTAGATTTCTTTTTGTTAGAATAAAAATTAAATATCTATCGCCTCTCCATAAGCTGCTGCAGTAGCTTCTTTCAAGCCTTCACTCATAGTTGGATGAGGATGCACAGCATTTAAAATTTCATGTGCTGTAGTTTCTAATTTACGGGCTACAACAGCTTCGGCAATCATTTCGGTTACGTTCATACCAATCATGTGGCAACCTAAAAATTCGCCGTACTTAGCATCGTAAATTACTTTTACAAATCCATCGGTAGCACCTGCGGCACTTGCTTTACCACTTGCCATAAATGGAAACTTGCCCACTTTTACTTCGTAACCTGCATCCTTAGCTGCTTTTTCGGTATAACCTACACTTGCAATTTCGGGTGTGCAATACGTACAGCCTGGTATGTTGTTATAATCCATTGGTTCTGGATGATGACCACTTAAATGCTCTGCTGCGTTAATACCTTCTTTAGCTGCCACATGTGCCAATGCTTGCCCTGGTGTACAATCGCCTATAGCATACACACCTGCAACATTTGTTTGTTGATTAGCATCAACAATTATTTTTCCTTTATCTGTTTTAATACCTAATTCTTCTAAACCAATACCTTCAATATTGGCAACAACACCTACTGCACTTAACAGTACATCTGCTTCCAACACTACTTCGCCAGTGGCTGTTTTTACTTTTGCTTTTACACCTTCGCCGCTAGTATCTACACTTAATACTTCGCTGCTAGTCATAATTGTCATTCCTTGTTTTTTGTATTGCTTTTCTAGCTCTTTGCTAATATCTTCATCTTCTACTGGTACAATACGTGGCATAAACTCAACAATGGTAACTTTAGTACCCATGCTGTTGTACACATACGCAAACTCAACACCAATAGCACCACTACCGCAAATTATCATACTTTTTGGTTGGGTTGGTAACACCATTGCTTCTCTGTAGCCAATAATTTTTTTACCATCAATTGGCATAGTAGGCAAGGCTCTTGCTCTGCCACCAGTAGCAATCACAATATTTTTTGCTTCTACTATTTGTTTGCTGCCATCGGCTGCAGTTACTTCAATTTTGGTTGGGCTAATTAATTTGCCATAACCCATTACCACATCAATTTTATTTTTCTTCATTAAAAATTGAACACCTTTACTCATTTTATCGGCAACGCCACGGCTACGCTTAATTACACCTTCAAAGTTGGCACTTACGTTTTCTACATTTACACCATAGTCTGCTGCATGTTTTGCATATTCATACACTTGAGCACTTTTTAATAATGCTTTGGTAGGAATACAACCCCAGTTAAGGCAAATACCTCCAAGGCTTTCTTTTTCAATAATTGCTACTTTTTTACCTAACTGACTTGCTCTTATTGCTGCTGGATAACCACCTGGGCCACTGCCTAAAACTATTAAATCGTATGCCATAAAATATCTTTGATTTTGAGATTTAAGATTTTTTTTGAATATGCAAATTTAGATGTAAAAAAGGGATTGACAAAATGAGGGAATTTGTGAATTATTGACTTATGATTTTGTTTTGGAAGCTATAATTGCTATAAAATGTTAATTTAGGGTAGAAATGAAAAACATTATATCTATATTTTCTCTTTGTTTTTTGATGACAACTTCTAATGCCCAAACCATCTCCAATTGGAAAATACAGGATATTGTAAATTACTACTCAAAAAATAATGATACAACTTATATTGTAAATTTTTGGAGTACTTTTTGCCAGCCTTGTATTGAGGAGATGCCTTTTTTGCAAAGCATAAGTAAGAAATATGCTAGTAAAAAAGTAAAACTGGTTTTTGTTAGCTTAGATGTAAAATCATTTTACCCCAAAAAACTGAAAGCTTTTTTAAAGCAACATAAAATTACCGCAACAAGTATTTGGCTTAATGAAACTAATGCTGATATTTTTTGCCCTGCGGTAGAGGAAAAATGGAGTGGTGCAATACCAGCAACCATAATTGTAAATAATAAAAAAGGGTATAAACAGTTTTATGAAGAACAGTTTACACCCCAACAATTTGAAGATGCCCTTAAAAAGGCGATAAATTTAAATTAACCGCCTTCGACAAGCTCAGGCTGACAATACTTTTGTTTGTAAGAGTAATATTATTTTCTTTTTATAGTACAACCTACACTTCTGCTTTCTTTTACTTCAATATCTTGCCCATGTATTAATTGCGAAATGGCTTTACGTAAATGCTGACGAGTTACATTTTCTGCATCGCTAGCGTTGTCATCAATAGCTCCATGATAAACTAGCTTTGAATTTTTATCAAATAAAAAGCACTCTGGTGTTCTGTTGGCACCAAAGGCATCTGCAATGGCATTATCCTTATCTACCGCATAATACCAGTTGTACTTTTGTTGCTCATAATATTTTTTCATAGCATCAAAGCTGTCATCATCCCCTCTTTTAGCTTCGTTGCTGTTTAATACAACAACACCCATATTCATCTTTTTAGCAAAATCGCAAATAGCAATAGTGCGTTGTTGATTTTTTACTACATAAGGGCAGGTGTTGCAGCTAAACATTACTAGCAAACCATTTTCACCTATACTTTCTTTAAGGGTAACTTCTTTTCCACTTACATCCATCATTTTTATTGATGCACTTGGCATTTCATCTCCAATTTTTAAAGGGTCGCCAGTGGTAAAGGCAGCTAATGCAAAAAATGCAATAATGGCTATAAGTACTCTTTTCATTTGTATAAATTTTATGTATTAAAAGTAAAGAATAAACAAATACTAAGCAAACCATTCATAAAAATTAAAATGCCCATGCATTTGCACAGGCATTTAATACTTGTTTGTGTTATGTTTATAAAATACAACTACAGTAATCAAACTTCATACCCCAGTTGCCAGTTGGATTAATTTGAACCCCATTACCCCAAGCGGTTTCTTCTTCAATAACTTCTCCTAACTCATTTAATTTTACTACCACAGCATGTGCTGCAATACAGCCGCAACCACCAGCAGGAATTAATGATACAGGAATTTGATAAGTATAGCTAGTTAAGTTATTATGAATTGTTTTATGAGGAAATTGACCAGGAGCTGGATTGCCTTGATTGTTTACAGGTACCGCATTGCAATTGCCAGCAAATAAATGCGTTTGTGTTAATAAATAACCATTAGCAGTGGTGTAAGTTACATAAATAAAGTCGGCATCATTAGATACAACCACCGAACCTGCATTGTAAAATTGCCCTGCGGTAAGTTGTATTGTAGTTTCCGGGCATCCATCATCTGGGTTTGTTCTACCTGCTAAAGCAGATGATGGCTGAACTTGATTAATGGGAGTAGTATTGTTTTGTTGAGTTACTAATTCATTATTTTTTTCGCAGCTTGCTAAAAAAAGAAATGTTACAGCCAATAAAATGTTGTAAAAATTGCGTTTCATAAAAATTGATTTTTTAAAAATTAAATTATGCGTAATTGTAACGCATATGTTATGAATGAAACGCAGTTGTGACAGGCATATTGTGGGTACTGGCATATTTTTTATTACGACGTGTTAATACTACGTAATAACTGAAGGTGGTGTAGTATTTTCATTACATTCTCTTTGTAAAGCCATGGTTTTTATTGATTTTATGCTCACATTCAATTCAAAACCCACTAACAATACCAACGAATTAATAAATATAAGTGCCATTAAAACCATTATAGTGCCTATAGAACCATAAAGTGCATTATATCTACCAAAATTATTTACAAAATAAGAGAACCCTAATGAAGCTAATAAGCACAAAAATGTAGCCACTATACTACCTGGTGAAACTAATTTCCATTTTTTTTGAACTGCAGGGGCATACTTATAAATAAAGGCTATAGAGTAAAATACTAAGGCAATAATAAATATCCATCTTAAGTAGCCAATGGCTTCTCTCCATCCAGCATTTTTTACACCAAACCATTTTAATGCTGCATTTTGTGTTACCATTAATATTAAGCAACCTAAAACTAATCCAAATAAAAGTGTAGTTAGGCGTAAGGCTATAATTCGGTTATGAAAGCCTTTACGTTTTTCAAAGCCTACATAATTTTTGTTAAAAGAACGCATAATACCCATCATAGCATTGCTGGCAAAAAAAAGGGCTAATAACAATCCAAATGATAATAATCCAAAAATTGGCTTAGCAAAAAATGTTTTGTTTATAAATGTTATTAAATCTTTATTGTAAGCTTCATTAGGTATAACATCTCTTATTAATTGAAAAACTTGTTTTTGCACATCGCCTTTTTTAATAAAAGGTAAATGTGGAATTAACGTAAACAAAAATAGGAGAGAAGGTGGTATAGCCATAATAAAATTATAGGCTACTGCACTAGCTCTTTCAGTAAGACCTACTGTTTTTATTTGCAGTCGAAAAAATTTTATTACATCGTACAACGAAACACCTTCAAACCCTGGTAAAAACCAATGCTTGCTTTTCCTTACAAAAAAAGCAAGTGGTGTTTTGGTTATGAGAAGGCGTTCTAATTTGGTCATTTGGTGAGCAGTGAGTGGTCAATGTTCAATGTCGTTGTTCGTTGTTCGTTGTTCGTTGTTCGTTGTTCGTTGTTCGTTGTTCGTTGTTCGTTGTTCGTTTAAAGATTTAGTGATAAAGTTAGTTACTTATTGCTTTTTCTTTTGCAGCCCTTGCCCTCAACAAACTATCTATCCATACCTGGTATTTTTTTGCATATACTAAATGCTCTTGATAGGTAGCTGCAAAATCGCTTAGTCCACTAAAGTTAGGCTTTGCTACAAAAAATATATAATTAGTTTGTGGTGCATTTAATACAGCATCAATTGTTTTGCTGCTTGGTGTACATATTGGGCCAGGCGGTAAACCTGTGTGTTGGTAAGTATTGTAAGGAGAAGGGTGACTTAAATGCTTATGCATAATTCTGTTTAACTTAAAATCCTTCATAGCAAACTTTACTGTGGGGTCTGCTTCTAACTTCATACCTGTTTCAATACGATTAATGTACACACTAGCTATTTTGCCTTTATCTTCTTCTTTATTAGTTTCTTCCTCTACAATACTTGCCATAGTATAAACTTGCTTAGGTGTCATATTCAACGCATCTGCTTTTTGTTTTCTTTCAGCTGTCCAAAATTTTTCTTGTTCGGTATGTAGTTTTTTAAAAATTTTTGGAAAAGATGTGTTCCAAAATAAGCTGTAAGTGTTAGGTATAATAGCCGTCATTAACGTATTGCTATCAAGCTCATATTTTTTTAATGAATCTGTATTGTTTAAAAAATTGATTACAGATAATGAGTCCGTTTCAAAATTAGCTGCAATTTTTGCGGCCACATCTTCTTTTGTACGTAGCTTGTTTATTACAAAGTTTATAGGGGTTTGATTGCCACTGCGTAACATTTTTACCAAATTATAAATGCTAGTACCTTCCTTAATTTCGTATCTACCAGCTTTTACTGTATTAAACTTTAAAAACTTAGCTACCTTGGTAAACATAGCTTCGTTGTTAACTATCTTTTTTTCAATCAGCTCACTTTTTACCTCATTAAAACTACTACCTGTTTTATATAAAAATATTTTTGAGCAGGAGCACTTACTGTACCTCCAAAAATTTTGTAGCCAAAGTAGCCACCTACTAAAAGTAAAACTGCAATAACGCCTAAGATTGTTTTTTTCATAAATTTAGTTGCCACAGATTACACAAATTTTCACAAATGAGTTGCAAAAAATCTGTTTCTTCAGTGCCATATTTTTTTTATAATAATCAATAATATTAATACCACAATTTTTATTAGTGTTTATTAGTGAAATTCGTGGCAAAAACATTTCATGTAGTGAAAATACAAAAGAAACAAAAAACCCTGATGGCTTTTACCATCAGGGCTATAAATATTTGTAAAATAAATTATTTTTTAGCTGGGGTATCTGGTGTAGTTGTTCCTGGCATTGGTACTGTATTGCTTGCAGGAGCAGCTTTTTGTGTTTCTGGCTTTACGTTTTCTAATAACTCCTTATTTTTTGAGTTGCCACTATCTTTTGGAATAAAAGCAGGTGAAACAATACATAAAATACCTACAATGGCTGCAAATAACCAAGTTCCTTTTTCTAATACATCTGTAGTTTGTTTAACACCCATTAATTGGTTGCTAAAACCACCCAAACTAGCACTTAAACCACCACCTTTAGGGTTTTGAATTAAAACAATAATACCTAAAATTGCAGAAGCCACAATAATTAAAATACCAAATAACACTAACATATCTCTATCCTTTTAATTGTAAAATTTTGGCTGCAAGGTAAGCACTTTCAGCCGGATTAATCAAACTTAATTTTTCGTACACTTCAATGGCCTTATTATGCTTTCCTTGCATGGCCAATACTTCTGCCATGGCTTCGGTAACAATTTCGCCTTCTTTATTGCTTTTTTCAGCTAAATTTTGCACCAAAACATCGGTATTTTGAGGCAATTTATCGGGGTGTACTTTTTTCATAACCTTTAGCCACTCAGTAAAGCTTTTAAGCTGTTTGCCCAGCTTATCGCCCTTTAGCATATCCTCACTAAGTTTTATACCTTGGCTGGCAAAATAATCCACCATGTGCATAGGTTCAAAAAGCATTTGCTCCGCAGAGAGGGTAGTAGGTACTTTTATATCCAAAGGTTGTGTTTCTTTTTGTTCTTTAGCTTCTGTACTACTATTTAGCATCGTTGTGTCACTCACTTGTACATTTTCAGCATTATTCGGCTCTTCCTCCGCCACCTTTTTTTGGTTTTGTGCTACTGTGGCTACATTATTTTGCAACGTAATTTCTTCTGCTTTATCTTCTTTGTTAAGTAAATAATTTAACCAAAGTGGATTGTTAAAATGTAATGCTGTTTTTGCTGCAACATTTTTATACTCATCATTATCAGTATGGGTTTGCTGCAACAAATAAAATTGTGCCGCCGAAAAATAAGGATGCTCTTGTGCTACTTCTTGTAAAAAAGAAAGGTTGTAAATGTCGTTACTATTTCTTTTAAATATCGATTCAAAAATTTCAGCAGTATTCATTTTGGTTTCTTAAGTAAGTGGTGAAATTAATCAAAATCAAAAAATCGCAATTCAAAAAATCAAAGATTTTTACCAATTAGAAAATATTTTATTAAAAATGGCATCTACCAAATTGCTAACAATTTTACTGCCTTCGCTATTTTCAACTTCGTTCAATGTTTTATTAGCATCAAAATCTAGGTTGTAGCTTACATCGGTTTCAAAATTCTTTTTTTCATCTAATGTATTTTTAAACACTAAATGAAAACTTACATTTAACCTGTTGCTACTTACATTATTGCCAGTAATACCTGTAGTAGTTACTTGGTACTGGCTTACATAACCACTAATATCATAATGAGCATCATCGGCATTGGTTTGTCTAAGCCTTGTGGTGTTTATAATTTTTTGCTTCAACTTTTCGGTAAGCTGTGGGCTTAGTTGAGGGTTTACGTAAGTAGCTTTATTTTCTAAATAATTTACCCTAAAGTTTTTTACTTCTGGCGGTATAGGGCTGGTATCTTTAAAGCCATATTTACAGGTGCTATAGCTAAAAATAAAAATTAGCAAAAAGCCAATAGCCCAGTTTTTTGTATTTGTAATAAATGCTTGCATTGTGGCAGCAAATTAATAATAAAAATTGAGAGGAGGGTGTTAAAGTTATTTATGCCATCTTGCCTTATATCCTCTACAATCTATATGCACCATTTGTCTATTGATAAAACCTTTCTCATTTTTATAGGTACCAATGCCTCCTTTATTCAAAATTATTTTTTCATCCAATATTTTATAAACTTCATCTACATCTTTATAATTTGATACTCCATCTTTATTAATATCAAAAATTATAAAATCAATGGCATCGCCAATTAAATGCCTACTTTCTTTTGCTGCTCCAGAAAAATTTGATTGAATATTATTATGCCACTTAAACCTTTTAGTACTTATAACTACTATGTTAGTTGAGTAGCCCTTTTCTTTTAATTGTTTCTTTAATTCATTAAAAAAATGTTGTGTAGTTGGATTGGCAAGGCTTATATTATTGCAATAAAGAAAAAATATTGCTATTGATGTAGCAAAAAGAAAAACACTAAATTTTAAAATTTTCTTTTTCACTAAACTGACAAATTTTTATAAATAGGTAATCAAACTTGACCCTTGACTAATCCTCTATATCATACTCCTTCAACTTTCTATATAAGGTTCTTTCGCTAATGCCTAAATCAAGGGCAGCATCTTTTCGTTTGCCACGGTGTTTTTTTAGAGCTTTAAGTATTAATTCTTTTTCTTTATCAACAATGCTTAGGCTTTCTTCCACGTCTTCATGCTGGTGTATTTGGGCATTGCTATTGCCTTGGTGCAATAAAACAGGTTGATTGCTAGGTAAACTATTTTGATGTACATTTATTTCGTTATACACATCATCGGTAAATACAGGTGTATGCTTGGCTACTGAAGGATTTTGCAAAATATCAAAAAACATCTTTTTTAATTCGTTTACATCTTTCTTCATATCAAAAAAGAGCTTGTATAAAATTTCTCTTTCGTTGGCAAATTCAGTTTGGCTTACGCCACCTGCACCACCAGCTAACATGGGCATACGGCTATAGTTATGCTCTGGTAAAAATGTTTTTAGTTTATTGCCATTTAAAACTTTATCGGTACTTAAAACAGATATTTGCTCTGCAATATTTTTTAATTCTCTTACATTACCCGGCCAAGGATAATTGATTAATACATTTTTTGCTTCATCATCTAACTGTACTGGTACGGCTTTATATTTATCTGAAAAATCACTTACAAATTTTCTAAACAAGAGCGGTATATCTTCTTTTCTATCTCTAAGTGCTGGAACCCTTATAGGTACTGTGTTTAAACGATAGTACAAGTCTTCTCTAAACTTACCAGTCTGTGCACTTTCTATTAACTCTTTATTAGTAGCTGCAATTACTCTTACATCTGTTTTTTGAACTTTACTGCTACCTACACGTATGTATTCGCCAGCTTCCAATACACGTAGCAAACGGGCTTGTGTGCCCAAGGGCATTTCGCCAATTTCG
>JAGNRZ010000097.1 GCA_017988335.1 Ferruginibacter sp. | reverse complement strand
GTACTACAAAGTGAGGAAGTAAAATATCTCTTTTTAAATCAAGCAAATTAACCTTATCTACAATTTCGTTAGTGTTATCAATTGCCTCTGGCAAATCTTCAAACACCTTAATCATTTCTTCTGTTTTTTTAAGATAGAATTGATCGTTAGGAAATGCAAAACGCTTGCCTTTGCTAAATACATCATCATCGCTAAACTCACGTAGGGCAGGAGTAGCCTGCTTTTCGCCAGTGTTTATACAAAGTAAAATATCATGTGCATTAAAATCGCTTTGGTCAACATAGTGACTATCATTACTAGCTATAACTTTTACATTGTATTTTTTGGCAAATTTTAGTAAGATGGTATTTACTTTATCTTGCTCTGGCATACCATGGCGTTGCAGCTCCACATAATAATCATCTTGAAAAATATTTAACCACCATTTAAATTCATTTTCGCCTTCGGCTTCCCCCTTTTTTAAAATAGTTTGAGGTACTAATGCACCTAAGCAGCATGTGGTAGCAATTAATCCTTCATGATACTTATGTATTAATTCCTTATCAATACGTGGGTATTTACTATACATACCTTCTATGTATCCTAAAGAAGTAAGCTTTACTAAATTTTTATAACCAATATCGTTTTTGGCTAATAAAATTTGATGATGGCGAGGGTCTTTTTCTTCTTTACTAAATGTTTTACGATGTCTATCTGTAGTAATATAAAATTCGCAACCTACAATGGGTTTTATTTTTAAACTTCCATCTGCATTTTTATGATTGTAAGCTTCCTTTACAAATTCAAAAGCACCAAACATATTGCCGTGGTCGCTAATGGCAAGGGCTGGCATACCATCGGCAATAGCTTTTTTATATAAATTTTTGATAGAGGCTGCACCATCTAACAAAGAAAACTGTGTGTGAACATGTAAGTGAGAAAATTTCATTAATATGGAACGCTGATTGTTATGATAAGTGGATAGAACGCTGATTGTTATGATGATTAAGATTAGGTATGATTTTTTATTGAAAAAGATTCTTAAATTAAAATAATATCTTAAAAAATCATAACCATCATAACAATCAGCGTTCTATTAAAAAACAAATATCGTTCACAATAAATTGCTTTACTAATTCGTTTTTCCACAACTATAATAAATTGGTTGTTGCTCATAACCAGTTACTTATGTAAAAAGGTTGCATTTTAGGCATTTTGGTGTTATCTTTGCACCGCATTAGAAAAATTTATTTATCATTAGTTTGTAGGACAAGATACAGAGACAAAGCTTAGCTAAACAATTAGGGAAACGAACGAAAGACAGGAAAAAAACACAAGACTAAGTCGTACATACGCCTAAACCCCCAAGTTTACGTATGAAAAACTTACTTATTGTTGCTGTTGCCACAGGCATTATTTCGGGAACACCAATATCTATTAAAGCACAAAAGGCTGTAAATTCATTACAGCAAGAAGCTACTTCTGCTTCAAAAAAAGCAAAATTTATTACCGATATTGAAATTGTAAGAGATTTTAAACCAGTAGAAACGGTTGAGGAAATTTCTACTCCAACTATTAACACCACAACAAAACCGGTTGCAAAAAAAGCAGATACAAAAAGTGCTATTGAGGCTTGTACATCTGTACAATTTAAGTATGCACAGTTAATGAATGTAGAAGTAGAAAGTTTAACGAATACTAAGTTGCTAAATTTTATGGAAGAATGGTGGGCTACTCGTTACCGTTATGGTGGTACTACCAAAAAGGGAATTGATTGTAGCAGTTTAACTGGTACGTTATTAAAAGATGTGTATGGTGTTACTGTGCCACGTACTGCAAGAGAGCAATATCGTATTTCAAATAAGCTAACAAGAGATGAATTAAGAGAAGGAGATTTTGTTTTTTTTAATACAAGAGGTGGCGTAAGCCATGTGGGTATATATTTGGCAAACGGATATTTTGTACATAGTAGCGTAAGTAGTGGGGTTACTATAAGTAGCTTAAACGAAAATTATTATAGCAAAAAATATATTAGTGGCGGCAGACCTGATTTGGAAAAAATGCAACCACAAATTGAAGAAACTGAGTAATTAAAAAGAGTCCGCTAGCAGCTCTTTTTAATTTATTCTACTTTTTTTGTTTTAATATAAAAATTTTCATCTACACTAAAACTATTATCACCCTCTGGATACATTGTTAACGTTTTCCATTCCTCATTTGGCTTTATCCAACGTTCACCTTTAAAATAAATTTTTAAAGGAAGATTAAAACCTGTAACACAATTGGTATATCTGTATTTTAGATTATAACCATCTTGTTTATATTCCAAAATTGGTATTTGCGTAGTACGTAAATACTGGTCAAATACTTTGCTAAAATCTTTTTTACTTTTTTTACTAATGTATTTTTCTACTTGCTGGGTTGTTACAGTTTGCAAGCCAAAATCTTTGTTTAAACCACATAATAGTTGCCTAAATTTTTCATCATCATTTATTACTTGACGAATAGTGTGTAACATATTTCCGGCCTTAGGGTACATATCGCCACTACCTTCCTGATTTACATTGTATGGACCAATAATAGGTATATCGTTTTGAATACCGCCTCTTGTACCAATACAATATTCATTGCCAGCTTGTTTCCCAAACCAATAATCAGTAAATAAGGTTTCGCTATAGTTGGTAAACCCTTCATGCACCCACATATCAGCAATATCTTTAGTAGTAATGTTATTAGCAAACCACTCATGCCCACTTTCATGTATGATGATGAAATCCCACTTTAAACCCCATTTATTTTTGCTATTGCTTAAATCTCTACCTAAATACCCATTTTGGTATTTATTACCATAGGCAATTGCACTTTGGTGTTCCATACCTAAGTGTGGCGATTCTACCAACTTATATCCATCTTGATAAAAAGGGAAAGGCCCAAACCAATGTTCAAATGCTTTCATCATTTTTGGAGCATCGGCAAATTGTTTTTTTGCTTTTTCTAAATTTTCTTCAAGTACCCAATAATCCATATTTAAATTACCGCTTTCGCCTTTATATACTTCGTTAAAATGAGCATATTTACCAATGTAGGGTACAAGGTTGTAACTATTAATGGGTGCACTTACATTCCATTTAGAGGATTTATAACCATTTGCTTTTGTTTCTTTAAGTAATTTTCCATTAGCCACACCTGTTAATGTATCTGGGTAAGTCATCGTAATACTTGCACCATTATTAGGTTCATCGCTTTGATGATCTTTACAAGGGTACCACACACTTGCTCCTAAGCCTTGGCAGGCCACACTTACAAAAGGGCTACCGTCTTTACTTTTTTTCCAAATTAAACCACCATCCCATGGTGGACGTTTGGCGATAGTGGGCTTACCATGAAAGTAAACAGTTAAAATGCTGAATGGATCATCTTTTATGCTTTCATCCAATTTTAAAAAGTAAGCATTGCCATCTTTTATATAATCAACTGCATACTCTGCACCTGTTACTTTGCAATTTGGGATATGCATTTTAAAACTATCAGCTATCATTGGCTCTTGCAAATCTATTTGCAATGAATTTCCTTTTTTTATTACCTTAAAGCTAATTCTGTTGTGGCCGCTGATGGTACTATCTGCAATGTTAAATTTTACATTCAAATCGTATCGTTGTACATCCCACCAATCTCTACTTGCACCGTACGTACCACGTAATGTATCGGCATGGGTGAATTTTTGAACTTGCTTTAAAGGTTGAGCATTAATGCAATTAACAATTAAGAATAAAGAATTAAGAATTAGAACAATTTTTGCTATGAACCTCATATTTGTTTGTTTATAAGTGCTAATTTAGTTTACTTTTTTATTATTAATGAACCGCTCAACAAATAAATATCATCTTATTTTTTTACCACAGAGGTGCTCAAAGGTTAAGAACAGAGTAACACAGATTATTTTATTACTCTGCGTCTTTGCGTCTTTGCGGTTAATATCTTCTTGCAATAACCATCAACACTCCAATGCAAAAATATTTCACTACAACGAAAGTAGCGGCTTAACCAGTCTTGACCCTGCCTTTGCTAAAAACAAACAAGTAATGTGGGCAGTGCATCAAGTGTATAATACCTTGGTAGAAATTGATAGCAATATGCAAATTGCACCATCTTTAGCAAAACGCTGGACTATCTCACCAGATAACCTAAGCTTTACTTTTTATTTAAGAGACGATGTGTTTTTTGCTAATGACGATTGCTTTAAAAATATTCCCCGAAAATTAACGGCTAAAGATGTTGAATATAGTTTTTATAGAATAATAGATAAAGCCACTGCAAGCCCTGGTGCTTGGATATTTAACAACCGGGTTGATAGTATTCAACCTTTTAAAGCTATTGATGACACTACGTTTCAACTAAAATTGCAATCGCCTTTTCAAAGTATTTTGGGTATTTTAAGTATGCAATATTGTAGCATTGTAGCCAAAGAGGCTGTAGATTTTTATGGTAACGATTTTCGTAGGCATCCTGTAGGCACAGGGCCATTTAGTTTTGTTGCTTGGGAAGAAGGTCAAGCATTAATTTTAAAGAAGAATGATAATTATTTTGAAAAAGATGAAACAGGAAAACAATTGCCGTATTTAGATGGAATTAAAGTAAGTTTTTATGATAGTAAGGCTACAGAGTTTTTAGAATTTCAACAAGAAAGATTGGATTTTATTGATGACATAGATCCTAGTTTTAAAGATGAAATATTAACAAAAACGGGTAATTTAAAAGATAAATGGAAAGGTAAAATTGAATTACAAAAGCAACCCTACTTAAATATTGAGTACCTAGGTATTTTGGTAGATGAACAAAATGAGTTGGTTAAAAATTCTCCATTAAAAAACAAAAAAATACGACAGGCTATAAACTACGGTTTTGATAGGCGTAAAATGATGTTGTACTTACGTAATAGTATTGGCACACCTGCCGAAAGTGGTTTTGTACCCATGGGTTTACCAAGCTTTAATGCTGCAAAAGTAAATGGTTACACATACAGCCCCGAAAAAGCAAAGCAGCTTTTGGCAGAAGCAGGTTTTACAAACGGAACAAACTTACCCACTATAAAATTATTAACCATTCCTATTTATGGCGACTTAGGCAGCTACATTGCAAACGAGTTGAAACAAGTGGGTATAAATGTACAAGTAGAAGTAATTCAAAAAAGCTTGTTAATGGAGCAAATGGCTAAGGGTTCTGCCACTTTTTTTAGAGGTAGTTGGATTGCTGATTACCCAGATGCTGAAAATTATTTGAGTGTATTTTATAGCAAAAATCCAGCTCCGCCAAATTATACTCGATATAAAAATCCATCGTTTGATTTACTGTATGAAAAGGCTTTGGTTGAAAAGAATGATTCGTTGCGTTATAAAATTTACCAACAAATGGACAAGCTAATTGTAGAAGATGCCCCAATAGTACCGCTTTGGTACGACATGGCTATACATTTGGTACATACTAATATTGCCAATTTCCCACCTAATAGTTTAAATTTATTAGAGCTGCGAAGGGTACAAAAAAAATAGGACAAAATTCTTTTTTTTAAAGAAATTTGTCTAAATTTGTGTAAAATTAATTTGTTTAATATGAAAGCTACAACATCAAAAGAAAAAATATACAAAGAATATCTTTCTGAAGAAGACGATTTTAGTAACGTAGTTAATGAGCCTGCATCTGTTTATGCTACTTCTTTTAATGATATGGTTACCGTATCTAATTACGATAAAGACTACGCAGCCGATTTATTAGATGTATCTTATAAAACAATTACCCGTTATCAAAAAGAAAAGAAAAAATTTAGCCCGTTGCAAAGTGAGTATATTTTAAAAACAATTGCTTTATACAAAAAGGGCGAAAGTGTTTTTGGTACTACCCAAAGTTTTAAAAATTGGTTAGCAAAGCCAGCACATGGTTTGGGCAATAAAATACCACAATCATTAATAACTACTATTACAGGTATTAATTACATTTTAGATGAGTTAAATAGAATTGCCTATGGCGATTTAGCATAATTTATGTTAGTTTATAGAATATCATTACAGCAATATGCAAATAAATTAATAGCAAGTGGTTATGGAGCAAGATGGAACCCTAAAGGTTTTTTTGTTTTATATGCAGCACAGTCAAGAGCACTAGCTTGTTTAGAAAACTTAGTGCATAGAAGTGGTGAGGGAGACAATAAATTATTTAAAACATTAATTATAGACATTCCTTCTTCTATTAAAATTCAAACAATAGATTCCAAAAAATTGAAAAAGGGTTGGGAGAAAATAGAAAATTACAGCTATTGTCAAAATATAGGATTGGATTGGCTTACAGAAGCAAAGACACCTGTTTTAAAAGTACCTTCAGTTATTATAAAAAACGAGTACAATTTTGTTATAAATACTCATCACCCGCAGTTTAAAAAAATTAAACTAATAGGTAAAGAGGCTTTTATATTCGACTATAGACTGCTTTAATTAATTACTTTTTAATTTATCCTTAAATACTTTTTTAAACTTATCTAGCTTTGGTTGTATTACCATGCGGCAATAACCTTCATTAGAATTATTGTTATAATAGTTTTGATGATAATTTTCTGCGGCATAAAACGCATCCATTTTTTCAATAGTAGTTACTACTGGATTTGAGAATGCTCCACTTTTATTTAATTCTTCTTTATACTTTTCAGATTTTGCCTTTTGTTCTTCATTATGGTAAAAAATAACACTACGGTATTGTGGACCTACATCGGCACCTTGTCTATTTAAAGTAGTAGGGTCGTGTACTTGCCAAAAAACTTCAAGCAGTTCATCAAAACTTATAATAGTTTTATCGAAAATAATGTTCAAGCATTCAGCATGTCCAGTTTTTTTATCACTTACTTCTTCATAAGTTGGATTTTTTTCGCTACCAACGCTGTAGCCACTAGTAACTTTTTCTACACCCTTTAGTTGCTGAAAAACCGCTTCGGTACACCAAAAGCAGCCAGTGCCTAACGTAGCAGTATCTAAGTTTTTATTTTCTGTCATAATTATATTTTCTTTTTTTGTAGTTGGGGTAGAAGATTGCTTTTGTGCACAAGAACTTAGTGCAAAAAAACTAATACCCGATAAAATTAACGACTTAATCATTTTATTTTTTTAATATCTACGTAAATGTAATATTTCAAGTTTTATTAACACATTTGTGTAACAAAGGTTTAACAAAATGTAATAGTTACAAAATGAATTATTTTAACCGAAATTTGCATTTTTAAAAATAAATAAACAATTGAAATTTTTTCCATCATCGGCCTTAGTGCAATTAGAGTATGAAAAGGTTAAGGCACTGCTTATAGAACTATGTAAAACAGAGTTTGGTAAGGCCAAAGCTTCTCAATTACGTATTCATACCAAAAAAGAGTTTATAGATGTAGAATTACAACAAACTAATGAGTATAAATTAATTGCTCAAAGTGGTCAGTTTTTCCCTAATGATTTTATAGCAAACATTTCGAAAGAGTTAAAACTATTAGGCATACAAGGGGCAGTATTAACTGGGGAGCAGTTTTTATTGGTTAAAAGGCTAACGCAAAATGCAAATAATATATTTAGATGGTTTGATACAGAAAGAAGACAGGCTTATGCTGCTTTAGCAAGAGTAATTGAAAACACCTATTACGAAAAAGCTATTCCACAATTAATAGATGAAATTTTAGATGAAACAGGCAATGTAAAAGATAATGCTAGCGATGATTTAGCTAACATTCGTTTAAAGCTATATAAAAAAAGAAATGAATTACGACGCTTATTTGACAAAATTGTAAGTAAGCTTAATAAGCAAGGTTATCTTACAGATATTGAAGAAAGCTTTATGAATGGCAGAAGAGTATTAGCTGTATTTGCCGAGCAAAAACGAATGATAAAAGGCGTATTACATGGTGAAAGTGATAGCCGCCGTACTACTTTTATTGAGCCAGAAGAAACTACCGAACTAAATAATGAAATTTTTTCGTTAGAACATGAAGAGAGTAGGGAAGTCTACAAAATTTTAAGAACGCTTACAAAAAATGTAGGTGTGTATGCTCCTCTTTTAAAAACCTATTTTGATATTGCTGGCGAATACGATTTTATTTATGCCAAAGCTAAATTAGCTATTGAAATGGGAGCTAATCATCCACAAGTTTTTGATAAAGCCCATATTCATTTAATACAAGCATATCATCCCTTATTGCTTTTGTATAATAAAGCAAATAGTAAGCCTATAATACCTGTAAATCTAACCTTAAACGATAGGCAACGCATTTTAGTTATTAGTGGCCCAAATGCAGGGGGTAAAACAGTTACATTAAAAACAGTAGGGCTGCTTCAATTAATGATGCAAAGTGGTTTACTAGTGCCAGTACACCCTGATAGTGAAATGGGTATTTTTAAGCAAATAATGATTCATATAGGCGATACCCAAAGCTTAGAGTTTGAATTAAGTACCTACTCATCTCACCTAAAAAACATGAAGCATTTTATGGAAAATGCAAATGGTAAAACTTTGTTTTTTATAGATGAACTAGGTAGCGGTAGCGATCCCAATCTTGGAGGTGCATTTGCCGAAGTAATAATGGAAGAACTTGCTTATAAACACAGTTTTGGTATAGTTACTACACATTACCTCAACCTAAAAGTAATGGCTAATAAAGTGGCTGGCATTATAAATGGGGCAATGCAATTTGATGAAAAGAATTTGTTACCCATGTATAAATTAATAGTAGGTAAGCCGGGTAGCTCTTATACTTTTTCTATTGCTGAACGTATTGGTTTAGACAAAAAATTAATCAACAAAGCAAAAGCACTGGTAGATGAAGATCATTTTACATTAGACAAATTATTAAATAGAACAGAACAAGATTTACAACGTATTGACAAGGATAAAAGTGAGCTACAAAAGCTGCTGAAAGAAAACGAACGGTTAAAAAAAGAAATGCAGCAGGTTTTAAATAAAGAAAAGCATTTGCAAGAAGTTGAAAAGCTAAAACATCAAAATAAAATAAGCGCAGAAAAATTAGCTTATTTAAAAGATATGGAACGCCGATTAAAAAGTATGGTAATTGAATGGCGAAAGGCAGAGGATAAAGACAAAGTGGTAAAAATGATACATGCTTTACTCTTTAATCAAAAAGAAAAAATAGTAGCCGAAAAGCAACAAAAAAAATTAAACGAAAAATTTGTAGAAATAGGTGGAGATATTGTAATTGGATGTAAAGTAAGAATGAAACAAAACAGACAAATAGGAATTGTAAAAGAAATTAAGGGCAAAAAAGCGGTATTGCAAGTGGGTATAGTGCCTATTACTGTTGAGTTACAAGACTTAGTGGTAGTAAAAGATAAAGTAATAGAATAAATTAATTTCCTCATTTTTTGGGTTGAACTTTTTCAAAACGTATCTTTGCCACGGAGAGATGGCAGAGTGGTCGAATGCGGCGGTCTTGAAAACCGTTGACTGTTACAGGTCCAGGGGTTCGAATCCCTTTCTCTCCGCAAAAGCCTTTGATATAATTTATCAAAGGCTTTTTATTTACCTTCACATTGCAAATGACACATTTATCTGCATTAAATAAATATTTTTGGAAATATAAGTGGTTGCTAGGGTTGGGCATTTTATTTGTAATACTTACCAATTATTTCAGAATTTTAGCTCCACAACTTACTGGCTATATTGTTAATGATGTTGTTAATGCCATTAGCCATAAAAATTCAACTATCGATATTTCGGGGTATGATTTTACAGTAAAAAAACTAATCTATTGGTACAATCAATCTGCTACCAATAAAGTTTTGCTTACTGGTATTACCCTTTTGCTATTAGCCCTTATTAGTGGCTTTTTTATGTTTTTAATGCGGCAAACTTTAATTGTAATGAGCCGTCATATTGAGTATGATCAAAAAAATGAAATTTACAATAAGTACCAAAAACTAAATGCCACGTTTTATAAAACTAATTTTACAGGCGATTTAATGAATAGAATTAGTGAAGATGTAAGTAGAGTTCGTATGTACACTGGCCCTGCATTAATGTATTTTATAAACTTAGCGGCTGTAATTGGGTTTACTATTTTTTTTATGTTAAAAAGTAGCCCAAAACTCACTTTTGTTTCACTAGCACCCTTGCCAATACTGGCTTTAGCTATTTATTTTGTTAATAGCATTATTAATAAAAAAAGCGAAAAAATTCAATCGCTATTAAGTAATTTAACAACAAATGCACAAGAATCATACTCAGGCATTAGGGTAATAAAATCTTTTGGTCAAGAAAAAGCATTACACAGTTTTTTTAAAGCCAATAGCGAAGCCTATAAAACCAATGCAATAAGTTTAGCTAAAACAGAAGCCATCTATTTTCCAACTATGGCATTATTAATTGGCTTAAGTACTTTAATTACCATAATGGTTGGGTGTTTAGATGTGGTTAACAACAAAGCTAATGTTGGGCAAATTACCGAGTTTGTATTATACATTCAAATGCTAACTTTTCCTGTAAGTGCTATAGGTTGGACGGCAAGTATGATACAAAGAGCATCAGTTTCTCAAAAAAGGGTAAATGAGTTTTTGCAAATTGAAGAAGCCGATACAAAAAACAACAATAACAGCATTATCAACCTGGAGGGTAATATTAATTTTAAAAATGTAACATTTACTTATTCTCATACTGGCATAACCGCAATTAAAAATTTTACGCTTACTATAAAACAAGGCGAAAAAGTTGCCATAATTGGTAAAACAGGTTCTGGAAAAACCACAATAGCACAGTTATTATTAAATATGTTTCAACCACAACAAGGGAGTATTGAAGTAGATGGAACAAACATTCAACAGATTAACGATGCTGTTATTAGAAAAAATATAGGCTATGTGGCACAAGATGTTTTTTTATTTAGCGATACTGTAAAAAATAATATAGGTTTTGGAGTTGAAAATGCAACAGATACCCAAACTGAAGAAGCAGCTAAAAATGCAAGTATTCATAACGAAATAATGCATTTTGAAAATGGATATGAAACTATAATAGGAGAAAGGGGAGTTACCCTTAGTGGTGGACAAAAACAACGAATATCTATAGCCAGAGCCCTAATCAAAAACCCTCAAATTATTATTTTTGATGATTGTTTAAGTGCCGTTGATGCTAAAACTGAAAATGAAGTTATTAGCAATCTTGACGCTTATCTAACTAATAAAACTGCCATAATTATAACACATAGAATTTTTTCTTTATTTAATTTTGATAAAATTGTAATTTTAGAAGAGGGTAAAATAGTGGAACAAGGCAATCATACTGAACTTTTGCAGCTTGATGGATATTATGCTTCTATGTATAAAAAACAACAATTTCAGGCACAAAAAAATACGTAAAGAAATAGGTTTCAAAATTTTGTCATTTAAAAAACAACTATATCTTTGCCCTTCCCAAAGTGGGAGATATGTTTAAAACCTAAAACTAATTAAAAAGTGGCGTACGAAAATAACGACAACAGTGAAAGAAAAATGGAAAGTGTTTACAGCAAACGCATAAAAGCTGGTAAACGTAGAACTTATTTTTTTGATGTAAGGGAAACCCGTGGTAGTGATTACTACTTAACC
>JAGNRZ010000239.1 GCA_017988335.1 Ferruginibacter sp. | reverse complement strand
CTGTAGGTATGTGTACTTATTTCGTGGCTTGTATTTTTAAGTTGTTGTAGCAAACCATATCCAAAATGATACCCATCACCTTCTTCATTATTGCCAATTTTACTTAACTCATTTTTGTAAACATTATAAGCTTCATTTTCATAGTTCGGTATTTCTGTAGGATTGTATTTTTCTAATTCTTTTTTATCAGCTGCAAATAAAAAACCTACAGTGGCAAATGTGGCTTTTATATGATACTGCTTAAATATTTCTAAAAGAGAAGGAATTACTTGCTTTACCCCCAAAATATTAGCACCATAACCTTCAATGGTAGCCACATCCCAAACTCCCCAAAAAAGTTCGAAGTCAAGCGATAGTACAAATTGGCCGCCTTTATGGGCTAAATGATTCATTAAGTGTAAATTGAATAATGTACAAAAGTAACCGAAAATACAGAACCTTTAATGGCTCTTTATATACTTACAACTTTAATTTGAGATAATCTTTTAAAACAAGATAATATTTGTGGATACAACTGTATTTTTGCAAATAACGTCATAAACTACGCTATAAATCAATAAATTAATGAGTATCAGGCATATTAACCCAGCAATTAATGAAAACTTAGAGTTGGGTAGTGAGGGACTAATGGGTAATGGTAATATTATTTATCCTTATACAAATGGAGCTTATCGTATTGTAAAAGATGATAACTACACAGATAACTTTGGCTATCAGTGGAATAAATTTGTAGGCACACAGGTTGATAAAGCCAATGCCTTAGATGTTTCAAGAGTTCGTTTTTTTGCAGAAACCTTATGGGATAAGCAAAATTTGGAAGGGCAAAATATTCTAGAAGTAGGCTCTGGTGCTGGACGATTTAGCCAAATTGTTTTAGATTATACAAAAGGCAATTTATACAGCGTTGATTATAGCAATGCGGTAGAAGCTAACTTTAAAAATAATGGCCCTAATGATAGATTACATTTATACCAAGCTAGTATTTATGATATGCCATTTGCAAAACAACAGTTTGATAAAGTGTTTTGCTTAGGGGTATTACAACATACACCAAATGTAGAGGCTTCAGTAAAAGCTCTAATAGATATGGTAAAACCTGGAGGTGAGTTGGTAGTAGATTTTTATCCTATAAGAGGGTGGTGGACAAAAGTACATGCTAAATATATTTTTAGACCCATCACAAAAAAAATGAGCCACGAAAAATTGTATAAAAAAATTGATAAAAATATGGATGGCTTAATTAAAGCTTATCGTTTTTTATCAAAACTCGGCTTAGGTAAGTTAAACCGCTTTTTACCTATTTGTGATATAGATGGCACACTACCTCAAAATATGGATTACGCTTTATTAAGAGAACATTGTGTACTTGATACTTTCGATATGTTTAGCCCTGCTTACGATCAACCACAAAAAATAAAAACAGTGGTAGGATGGTTTAATAAATATGGAATGACAAATATTTTTGGGGATTACGTTCGTTATCAAAATTGCGAAGCAGCAGTAGTAAGAGCAATAAAAAAATAAAATCAAACATGAGAGAAATAATATATAAAGTTGTAGACCTTTTCACTTTTGGTAGGGGATTGAAAAAAACATTTAATAATATGTACGATGTTAGACTGCCAACAAGGTATATAAACTATTTTCCCAGTAACTATGAAGAAGAAAATTTCAATTTTTTAAAAAATAGTGTTTCTACAGGAAGTGTTATTTTAGATATTGGTTCACATATAGGTTTATTTAGTATTATAGCTTCAAGGTTAGTAAAAAGTAGTGGCAAAGTATATGCTTTTGAACCCTCGCCAACAACTTTTAGTGTGTTAAAAAAAACTATTGCAATAAACAATGTAGATAAATCTGTTTTTCCTTTTCAAAAAGCAGTAGGAGCTAATGAGGGCACTATTCAATTTTACGTATCAAATGATAGTGTTGATAATAGTAATAGTTTGGTAAATTATCTTTCAGATAGAGAATTAAATGGTATAGACGTGGCAATTACAACTACAGATATTTTTGTACAAGAACAGCAAATAAATAAAATTGATTTTATTAAAATTGATGTAGAAGGGGCAGAGTACGATACTTTAATCGGTGCAAAGAATACACTTTTAAAATTTCGACCTAATTGTATGGTAGGCATTCATCCACCAGCAATAAAAGCAAAAGGAGATGATTTGCTTAAAATTTACAAACTGATAAAAGAGTGTAATTATAAATTACTTGTTAATGGTAAAGAAATTACCAAAGAGTATTTCCTTTCCAATAATGAATTAATTGAATTGCATATTATTCCCGAATAATCATTTGTGGAAATGATGCAAATATTTTGATAGTTAAATAGTTTATTTATATGTGTGGCATTTCTGGTTTTATAGATTTTTCAAAAACATCTTCTCAAGCTATTCTTGAAAAAATGAATAGAACGCTAGCTCATCGAGGTCCAGATGGTGAAGGCTATGCCATGTTTACAACCAATAATGCCATAGTGGGGCTTGGGCATAGGCGTTTAAGTATTATAGATTTAAGCCCAGCTGGTAGTCAACCAAAAGCCTACAAGCATTTTCATATTACTTTTAACGGCGAAATTTATAATTATGAAGAGATAAAAGCAGAGCTAGCAATTAAAGGTCATCAATTTAATAGTCATAGCGATACTGAAGTAGTATTACATGCCTATGAGGAGTGGGGTAGTAAATGTTTAGATAAATTTATTGGCATGTATTCTTTTGTTATTTATGATGAACAAAAGCAAAAAATATTTGCATGTAGAGATAGGGCTGGTGTAAAACCCTTTAACTATTATTGGAATAATGATGTATTTATTTTTGCATCTGAGCTTAAAGCAATTGTTGAGCACCCAAAATTTGAAAAAAACATAAATATAGATGCTGTGGCTGCTTTTATGCAGTATGCTTTTATTCCTACACCACATTGCATTTATCAAAATACATATAAGTTAAAGCCTGGTCATTTTTTAGAGTTTGATTTAGGTAAAAAAGAAATAATTACTAAACAATATTGGAATGTATATGATGCTTATAACAAGCCTATTTTAACTATAGATTTTAACGAAGCAAAGCAAGAAACTGAAAAAATTTTAAAGAAGGCATTTGATTATAGAATGGTGAGTGATGTGCCTGTGGG
>JAGNRZ010000096.1 GCA_017988335.1 Ferruginibacter sp. | reverse complement strand
CTGGGTACGCAATAATATTTAGGACTAAAGAACTATCTAATTTCTTTTTAGCCATAAATTTATTACCTATTTCAATTAGGAATTTATCTATAGTTTTTACATTTAATAAATTGGCTTGCATTGCAAATGGATTTCCAATAATATAAAAATACCCATCGTCTACTACCTTTTTTTTCAAAATAATACAATTGCAATTAAAATATCTTTTTGAATAATATGTAAAAAAACCATCATAGCCAGATGACCCTGCCAAAGCTAATTCTAAAGATAATTTTTTATCTTTTTTTATCCCTTTTCCAACAAAATAGATATCTGCCAGTTTTCTTAAAACAGAATTACGAATAGCTAATGCTTTAAAATATTTTTCATCATCAGGAAATCTACCAAAATCGGCAACTTTCTCATAAAAATAAACTGATTTTTTCATAGTACTAATTCTCCTCATATCAAACATTGTCTCAAAATATCTACCCAAATTAACACATGAGTTAACATATTTTAATTGCTTTAAGTAGTTATCTTTTTTGTAAGGATGGAGTTCAAACCCTTTTTCCACAATAGCCTTTTGTCTTTCCACCCATACCCTATCCTTCTTTAAATCATAATAAAGCTTTATTTTTTGGGCATTGCTTATGTTCACAAAAAATAGTAAGCTTACACATAAGGCAAAACATCTAACAAAAAAATAATGTTGCAATAAATTTGAATTATTTTGTTTCATAAATGCACTTCTAGTACTTACATAGATAGCTATTATTTTGCAATAGCTGCATTATCCATTTAAAAATTATCCATTATTCATTCCCTTACACCAACTCATGCGTTTCCTTAATCACCCCCATTACAAAAACACTTTGCACATGCCCCATATTATCTATACTGCTTAATTTATTTACATGAAAGTCGTGGTAGGCATTCATATCTTGTGTAACTACTTTTAGCATAAAATCAAATTCGCCACTAATAGTAAAGCACTCAATAATTTCGGGCATGTGCAAAATGGCTTTTACAAACTTTGTACCTGCGGCTTTACTATGCTCTTTAAGCGATACATAGCAAATAGCCATCAACCCTTTTTTTACTTTAGCATAATCAAGCAAAGCAACGTATTGTTTAATTACTCCACTTTCTTCCATCCGCTTTATACGTTCATGCACAGGTGTTGTACTCAAGTGTACTTTTTCGGCAATTTGCTTTACTGTAAACCTTGCATTTTGCTGCAATAATTTAAGTATGGCTAAATCTTTTGCATCAATATTACTGGGCATTAAAGCCGAATTTTCTTTTTGATTAACTTTTGGCATGGTAAAAAGTATATTTATTCTTTATTTTAACTTAAAAATATAACTCTATTCCAAATTTATAAAATATATTAGAAAAATATACTAAATATTTTAATTTTGCTTTATAAAATACATAAAATATGTCAACAATAACAAAAAACAGTATCGACTTTAGTTTAAAAAACAAAGTAAAAGATATGAGCCTTGCTGAGTGGGGCCGTAAAGAAATTAGATTAGCCGAAGCAGAAATGCCAGGTTTAATGGCATTACGTGCCGAGTATGGTGCAAGCCAACCACTTAAAGGTGCAAGAATTGCAGGTTGTTTACACATGACTATTCAAACAGCGGTGTTAATTGAAACATTAGTAGCATTAGGTGCAGAAGTTAAATGGAGTAGCTGTAATATTTTCTCTACACAAGATCAAGCCGCTGCGGCAATTGCTGCTGCTGGTATTGGTGTTTTTGCTTGGAAAGGTCAAAGCCAAGAGGAAGCTGATTGGTGTATTGAGCAAACATTATTTTTTGGAAGTGCTGATAAGCCTTTAAATATGATTTTAGATGATGGTGGTGATTTAACCAACATGGTTTTTGATCAATATCCAGAGTTAGTAGCTGGCATTAAAGGTTTAAGTGAAGAAACTACAACTGGTGTTCACCGTTTGTACGAAAGAATGGAAAAAGGTACATTGCCTATTCCTGCAATTAACGTAAACGATTCTGTTACAAAATCTAAATTCGATAACAAATACGGTTGTAAAGAAAGTTTAGTAGATGCTATTCGTAGAGCTACCGATATTATGATGGCTGGTAAAGTGGCTGTAGTAGGTAGTTATGGCGATGTGGGTAAAGGAAGTGCTGCAAGTTTACAAGGTGCTGGTTGTCGTGTAATAGTTACCGAGATAGACCCAATTTGTGCATTACAAGCTGCAATGGATGGCTTTGAAGTAAAGCCAATGATTGAAGCTGTTAAAGAAGCTGATATTATTGTAACAGCTAGTGGTTGTAGAGATTTAATTACCGAAAAACATTTTCGTGTAATGAAGGATAAAGCTATTGTTTGTAACATTGGTCACTTTGATATTGAAATTGATATGGCTTGGTTAAATGCTAACTATGGCAGTACTAAAAACACCATCAAACCACAAGTAGATATGTACACTATTGATGGTAAAGATGTAATTGTATTGGCTGAAGGTAGATTAGTAAACTTAGGTTGTGCAACTGGTCATCCAAGTTTTGTGATGAGTGCATCATTCACTAACCAAACATTGGCTCAAATTGAATTATGGACAAACCCTGGTAAATACAACAACGAAGTATATGTATTACCAAAAGTGTTAGACGAAAAAGTAGCCCGTTTGCATTTAGCAAAAATTGGTGTAGTTTTAGATGAGCTTACAACAGAACAAGCTGCTTACTTAGGTATAAAAGCACAAGGTCCGTTTAAGGCTGAGCACTACCGTTATTAATACAACTTCTTTACTGCTTGTTTTTATAATAAGTAATAAAGGTGAATAAATACACAACCCCGGGCTTTTTAGCTTGGGGTTTTTGTTTGGGAGATGGAACGCTGATGACGCTGATTAAGCAGATTGAAAATGATTTAGTGTTACCGACTTTAGTTCGTTGATTAGACTGAAGTGGCGACGCTCCGTTCATCTTTAGATTATTAATAGAGCTTTTATCGAAGCGTAGATTATGTTTTGCTTTAAATTTACAATTGAAAGCCTATAAAATGAAAGAGGAAAAAATTCAAACATTGCACCCCATGCCTAACAAAACAGGCAAAAACATATTGTTACATAAGTACAATACTATTAAAGATGCCATGTTAGTAATTTTAAAAAACAGTGAACCTACACACACAGAACTTATGGAAAAATTGCATGATGCCGTTAAAGATAATTTTGACGGAAATGCACAATGGTATGGCGAAACCGTAAAGCTTGATTTAGAAGCTAGAAAAATAATTGAAAGATTAGGCACAAAGCCAGATAAGTATAGATTGGCAAAAAAGAAAGGTTAAGATAAAAATTTGTTTTGCTGTAATTTTACATTTGAAATAATAATCCCACAAAGCCCCAAAGACAACCAAAATTTTCCTTTGCGTCTTTGTTCCTTTGCGGTAAATAAATAAGTAAAAATGACAAAACTCTCCGTTAACATAAATAAACTAGCCACATTACGAAACAGCCGTGGCGGCAACAATCCAGATTTAATAAAAGCTGCAAAAGATATTGAACGTTTTGGTTGCGATGGTATAACCGTACACCCAAGGCCAGATGAACGCCACATACGTTATGCCGATGTTTACGAACTTAAAAAAATAGTAACCACAGAGTTTAATATTGAAGGCAATTGCACCGAACAAAGTTTTGTAGATTTAGTATTAGCCAACAAACCCACACAAGTAACATTAGTGCCAGATGGTCATCATCAACTCACCAGTAATCATGGATGGAATACTATTACCGAAAAAGAGTATTTAAAAAACATGATTGCTATTTTTAAAAATGCTGGCATTCGTACATCTATTTTTGTTGACCCAGTTGTAGAAATGATTGAAGGTGCAAAAGAAACTGGTACAGATAGAATTGAATTATACACAGAATCTTATGCTGCACAATTTGCAATAGGCAATGAGCAAAAGGCAATAACACCATACATTGCAGCAGCAAACAAAGCAAATGAATTAGGCTTAGGTATAAATGCAGGGCATGATTTAGATTTAACCAACTTAAAATATTTTGCACAACACATTCCTAATTTATTAGAAGTATCAATTGGGCATGCCTTAATATGCGATGCTATTTATTTAGGATTGGAGAATACGGTGCAGTTATATAAAAGATGCTTAAATAGTAATTAACCGCAGATGAACTCAGATTAATGTCACAGATTTAAATGATTAGATTTGTGCAATCTGTGAATCTTAATCTGTGTACTGAGCTTGTCGAAGTATCTGTGGTAAAATAATTAGCATCTATTTAATTAAAAAATGCCTAAGCTTTCTTTCTAACGATGCTCCTCTAATATTTTTTGCAATAATTTTTCCTTCGGGGTCAAGTAAAAAATTTTGTGGTATGCTGTATATTTCAAATTGCAAGGCTACTTCATTTGCCCAGCCCTTTAAATCGCTTACATGCTGCCAATTAAGGCTATCTTGCTTTATGGCAGTTTTCCAGCTTTCTGCATTTTGATCAAGCGATACACCCAATACTGTAAAGTTTCTATCCTTATAATTTTCAAATGCTTTTACCACATTTGGGTTTTCTTGTCTGCATGGTCTGCACCAACTAGCCCAAAAATCTACCAACACATATTTTCCTTTTAACGAAGCTAAACTTACATCAACCCCTGCTGTATCTTTTTGTACAAAATTTGCAAGTATTGAGCCTACAGGGTTCTTTTTTGCATCTTGCACTAACGACTGAATATAGTTAGATAAAGCAGTATTTTTTACTTCGGCTTTTAAAGAATTATATAATTTTTCAGTTTCAAATACATCTTCGGTTATTTGATTAAAACGTAACAATGCTAAAGGGCTAACATACGACCCTGGACGCTGCACAATAAACTCTCTGCATAACACAGCTGCTCTTTCTGCCCTTGCAGAATCGTAAGATTTACTATCATCAAAAACATTTTTATAAGGTTCCATTAAGTTGCTAAATGCTTGAAACTCCATATGGCTTAAAGAACCTGTAACACCAGCTTTATCAATTGCATTGCTATTACCATTTATCTCCATTAAGCAGTTATCTAAAAATAAAGAAAGATAAGGCGGTTTATTATCAAACATTATTACTCTAAAATCTGGCTTGTCCATTTTTCCCTTAATAGTAAACTTGCCATTCATTACAATGGCGTTCATATCGGGTATGTTTGTTTGCGGATTTAGTAATGTAACCACTGTACCATCTTTATACCCTTTTACATTACCCGTAATAATATAATCTTTACGTGGCTTAGGCAACCCTACTACTTTAATAGCTTTTGGCTTAGCAGTTTTTGGAGCTACCTTTTTTTGGGCTATCGAAAAAATAGGAATAAATAACAGTAATACTAAATACTTCATTATTATAAATTTATAATCTGCAAATTTAGCTTCTTTACTGTTAATTTAATTTAAAAATTGTGATGGGAAAAGGCTGATTAAAGGAGTTTTTTTTAGTCATCATTTGTTACTTAATCATCTTCATTGGCGTCGCACTCTTGTACAGGGAAGTTCTATTGAGCTTTTATTGTAGCGATTTTTATTCATTAATAATTCCCTCAGATTCTAAAGTCCAATTTCCATTTTTCTTTAATCTCTGAATTAAATCATAAACTTTATCCAATCCAAATGGGGCTGAGTTATGATAATAAGATAAATCTTGCTTTCTACCATCGGTAAAAATAAATTGTAAGTATTTTCTACCTCCATCTTTTAAATTACCTGTTACATAATTATAATAATTTTGCAAAGAATAGTAAGGCAGATTATTTAGAATAGTAAAAATATCTTCTAGTGTATCTTTTGAAATTGTTAAGGTTTGTGTGAAATGTTTAAGTTCTTTACCAAAATATTGTTCATCATAATATATAAATTTTCCATCGCTACATATTTTTAAAATAGCAGAAGAAGGGAAAAAGCCTTTAGTTTTTATAATAAGGGTATCAACTGAGTAACTTTCATTTAGGGTATTATATTCAACGAAAATATTATTACTCATTTTAATGGTATCATATCTAAATCTATATTTAAAATGATAATATGAATCATCCAAAGCATCTTCAGCATCAATTCTAGTTAAAACAAACCCATCTTTTTTGTAAGGTTTTATCAAATGAAATGCATCCTCTTCTATATTATTAGAAATAAGCTCAGAGGTATATCCATTTTTATTATTAGAGATAAAAGCTAGTACAGTAGCAGCTTTGTCTATACACCCATTCCATATTAAGTCTAAATTACCGTCATTATTTAAATCTACTTTAATGCTTTTATGTTTATTATTACGATAGAAATATTTTAAGACAGAATCATCATTATTCTTATTTTTAAATAAATTATTTTGGTAATAATCAATATTTGCCTTTTTTGATTTTAAATAATGAAATTTTAGAAATGTCAAAACATCTTTATCACTCTTAATATTTTCAACCCTAATCTGGCTTTTAGCAACTAAGGGCAATAAAATCAAAATAAAATTGAAAAGCTTTTTCATAATAGTAAAATCTTTTTACTAAACCGCCGACAGGGTTTGCAACCGCTGTCGGGGTTTTACACTATTTCATCCCCTGCACAAACGCCAACAGCTTCGCCATATCCTTAACGCCAGGCTCTTTTTCAAAATGGCTATTAATATTTACGCCCAAAAAATCTAAGTGCTTAAACTTTTTAATTTTTGCAATATCATCTACACTTATACCACCGCTTATAAAAAATGGTTTTTCAATTTTTGCTTTACGTAAAATTTCCCAATCAAATAATTCGTCTTCATTTTTAGCTTCAAACAAATAGTAATCACATACACCATCATAATCGGCTACTAAGGCATCAATATCTGTAACAGTTTTATCTATAACAAATGCTTTTATTACTTCTGCTTGTGAACTAAGGTCGTCACACAATTCAGTGCTTTCATTTCCTTGTAATTGCACTACGTCTAAACCATAATCATCAATAGCGTCAATTACATCTATCAAATCGGGGTTATTAAAAATACCTACTTTTTTTAAATCGAAATCTGCATTTTTTACAGCGTCTTTATCTAATAAATCGCCTACAAATCTTATAGAATCTTTTACAAAATTTAAACCAGCATAATCAATATTTAAACCGTCTAATTGTTGCAATTGTTTAAATTGGGTAATACCACATACTTTAATATTCATCTATATTGTTTTTATTATTTATAAATCCAGTTTTTTATAATTGTTTCGCCTTCTGGTGTTAAAATACTTTCTGGGTGAAATTGAACGCCTTGCACATCATAATATTTATGTTGCAAAGCCATAATATATCCATTTTCATCTCTAGCTGTTACTTGCAATTCATTAGGAAAATTCTCGTCATCTACAATCCAACTATGATAGCGACCTACACTAATACCAGTTTTAAGGTTACTAAATAATGTACAATCCACATTTTCAAAAATTAGCTTATTTGCCACACCATGATACACTGTTTTTAAATTAACCAGTTTACCTCCAAATGCTTCTGCAATAGCCTGATGTCCAAGACAAACGCCTAAAATTGACTTTGATGGTGCATACTTTTTTATTACTTGAAGTAACAATCCTGCTTCTGATGGAACTCCGGGACCAGGTGATAAAATAATTTTATCGTAAGCCGAAATTTTTTCTAACTCAATTTCATTATTTCTAAACACATCTACCTTAGTGCTTACAATCTTTTCAATTATGTGAACTAGATTATAAGTAAATGAGTCGTAATTATCAAAAACTAAAATCTTCATTCCAATTATACTTTTCCGCAACAAAGATGCGGCAAAAAATATAACTTGCACAAACTTTTATATTCATATACTTAATTGAAAAAACATGATACTTACAATATTTGGAGCAACAGGCATGGTAGGCAAACAATTGGTAGAACAAGCCTTATTTAGAGGGCATACCGTAAAGGCCTTTGGTAGAAATGTATTTAGTGAATTACCTATGGAAGAAGATAATTTGCAATTGATTAAAGGGGCATTATTTGATGAAAAGGATGTTTTAGGTGCTATAAAAGGTAGCGATGCTGTTTTAAGTAGCCTTGGTGGCGATTTTGGTGGAGAAGATAAAACCCGAAGCCTTGGCATGAAAAACATTGTTGCACAAATGGAAAAAACTGGTGTTAACAGAATTGTAGCCATTGGCGGATTAGGCGTATTACAAGCCGATGAAAATACATTGGTTATTGATGAGGAAGATTATCCAAAAGAATATATACCTGTTGGCCTAGAGCATAAAAAAGCTTGGGAGTATTTACTAAATAGTCATTTAGATTGGACCTTTGTATGCCCAACTAATATTATAGAAGGAAAGCCTACGGGAAAAATTACTACCGCAACTAATTATTTACCTAACCCTAATAAATACCAAATAAGTGCAGGTAACTTAGCCTTATTTATGCTAAGTGAGTTAGAAAGAAATGAATTTATTAAACAACGAGTGGGTATAAGCAATTAAAAAATATGTTATTAAAAATACTTACTGTTGCTGGCTTAGCTACTTTTGAAATTTACGCCGCCATACCTGCTGGCTTTACTTTTGGCTTATCTCCTTGGACAATATTTTTTGCCAGTGTAACTGGTGGGTTAGTTGGTGTATTTGTGGCTACATTTTTGGGCGACAAAATCAAACATCTTCTTTATAAAAACAAGCAACCCAAGCAAGATAAAGCCCAAAAATATCCTTTTGTAGTAAAAATTTGGGAGAAGTATGGCATTATTGGACTGGGCTTTTTAGGCACTATGGTAGTAGGTGCCCCAATAAGCATTGCCATAGGTACAGGTTTAAATGCTAATCTTAAAAAAATGTTTATTTGGTGTTGTCTTGCGGTAATTACTCGATGTATTTTATTTACAACTGTGGGGCATTACGGTTTACAATTGTTTTAACCCAAAACTTTGTAATTTGCATAAAAATACAAAGATGAGATACATAAACACCTATGTTGCTATTGCAAGTATAGTTTTGCTTAACGCATGTGCCCAAGGCGATAAAAAGGCCGCTGAAACTACATCAACTACTGATGGTCCAAATGTAATTATAGATTCAACGGGTATAAGAAATGCTGGGAATACTAATTCAATACCATTAGCTACTAATCAACAAACTAACCAAACCTTAGTTACGCCTCAGCAAGTGCAACAACAAGCGGTAGTTTCGTCGCAACAAATACAACAACAACAAATACAGCAACAGGTACAACAGCAAATGCAGCAAAAAATGCAACAGGTTGTAGTACCACAACAAGTTCCTCAACAAGCACAAACCACACAGGCTTCTGCACATCCACAGTTTAGTGCAGAGGAGTTTAAAAAAATGCAGGATGATGCAAAAAAACGTGGTGTAAGTTTAAACCCAGCTCATGGGCAGCCCAATCATAGATGCGATATTTATGTAGGTCAGCCTTTAGATAGTAAACCAGTTGCAGGGTTAAGCCAACCAGCACAAACAGCTACAACTACAACTATACCACAAACCGTAACGGCTACCCCACAGCCAGTTCAAGTAGCTCCAGGAATGAACCCTGCACATGGGCAACCTGGTCATAGATGTGATATTGAAGTAGGCAAACCTTTAAATAGTAAGCCTTTACCTACTACACCAGCTGCTACTGTAGCAACCGACTCTGCCAAAGGCGGTAAGTAATCACTTAAATACATTTTAACATTTTATATATGCCAACTATACAACGTTGGCATATTTTTTTCCATCTTTGTTGTAAATAATAAAAAGTGAAAAAATTTTTACTCTTTTTTTTAATAGCCATTACTACTGCTGCCAAAGCACAAAAAATTGATAGCATTTATGTAAACCTTTATACCGATAGTTTAAAAAAAGGCACTTACAATTATATTAATGTAGATGGATTAATGAACAATGGCAAGTACCTTCCGCTTGATAGTACGCATTTAACTTTTGCTGCATCATACGCTACTTTTAAAGGCAACTCTCTTTTTATACCTTGGGATTTTAAGCAACCGAAAGTAACTATAAAAGTTGCGTTGCGTAATAACCCAAATGTGTTTAAGCAATTTGATATTTGGGTGAAAACTACAGATGCCAATACCAATTTAAAAACACCTGATGAAATTTTAAGTGATATGCAAAAACAAGCTCCGACTAAAAAGAAAAAGAAGAAAGGAATTTTTGGGTAGAAGGTGTCTGGTCACTACTAAATTGTTTAAAAATATAATAATCTATCGCAAACAAAGTTTCTTAATTTTTATAGACTACATTTAGTGACCTGACAACTAGCAAAATGGGTAGAAAGTGTCTGGCCACTACTGAATTATTTAAAATTATAGTAAACTATAGCAACCAAAGTATTTTAATTTTTGTAGCCTACACTTAGTGACCTGACAATTAGCAAAATGGGTAGAAAGTGTCTGGTCACTACCGAATTATTTAAAATTATAGTAAACTATAGCAACCAAAGTATTTGAATTTTTATAGACTACAATTAGTGAACTGACACCTAGCAAAATGCCCAGTTTATCTATAAAGATTTACTGGACATTTTAATTATCTATCGATTTTTATACTATGCAAATTTCTTAGCGTCTTCCAAAAACTGAGCTAAACCTATATCTGTTAATGGGTGCTTTAATAAGCCTAAAATAGAAGCCAATGGGCAGGTACAAACATCTGCACCAGCCTCAGCACAACTAATAATATGATTTGGATTACGAATACTTGCCGCTAATATTTCTGTTTTAAAACCTTGCACATTAAATATTTGGCGTATTTGATGTATTAAAATCATACCATCCCATCCACTATCATCTACCCTACCAATAAATGGAGAAACATAGGTAGCACCAGCTTTTGCAGCTAAAATAGCTTGCCCAGCACTAAAAATTAATGTACAGTTAGTTTTAATGCCATTTTCGGTAAACCATTTAATAGCTTTAATACCATCTTTTATCATGGGTACTTTAACTACAATATTGGGGTGGATTGCGGCTAGCTTTTTGCCCTCTGCCACCATACCATCAAAATCGGTACTTATTACTTCTGCACTAATATCCCCATCTACCAATTCGCAAATGGTTTTATAATGTTGCATTACGGCTTCTTCGCCTTTAATACCTTCTTTTGCCATTAGAGATGGGTTTGTGGTTACACCATCTAAAATACCTAAATCGTTTGCTTCTTTAATTTGAGCCAAGTTGGCTGTGTCTATAAAAAATTTCATGCCCCTATCCCCTAAAGGGGGATTAGCTTTTTAAATTGTGAGTTAATTAATTGTGTAGCAAAAGTAAAATAAATAAAAACCTATGTATAAAAATTTTATACACTTAAATTAACAACAAAAATTTTGATTTTTTAGATTGAAAAGCTCCTTTGAGGGTTTGGGGCATAAAAAATGGCAAGTTACTCACATCGCACCGCTCAACCATCTACCCTTGCTACCTTCCGGTCCTGAGGGAGTTCAACAGGAGCTGGTCGTATAAGACTTGCCGATGCAAAGATAAGGAAAAACAAAGTTTGATTTGAGATTTTTTGATTTTTGATTTTGAAATTTTATTACACGAATTACTACTAATTACACTAATTTACTTTGCTATTTGCACACTGACTACTGACTACTGACTACTGACTACTGACTACTGACTACTGACTACTGACT
>JAGNRZ010000095.1 GCA_017988335.1 Ferruginibacter sp. | reverse complement strand
ACTGCACAGCGTCTTTTGTGGCTCATCAAATAAAATTAATTCCGCCAACGGGTTACTCTATTGTAAGAGTAGGAGAATTAAATATTACTAAAATAAAAATGTAAACTATTTATAACTACATTTTTCATGTGGTATCAGTATGTAGTCCATAAAAAAATCCTGCTATCAAAAAATAGCAGGATTTTCAAATATTTGTAAAATTTTTAAACCGCAAAACTTTCTCCGCAACCACAACTTCTACTAGCATTAGGGTTGTTAAAGAAAAAACCTTTACCATTTAATCCATCGCTAAACTCAAGCTCTGTATTTACAAGGTATAAAAAACTTTTTAGGTCGCAAACAATTTTAATGCCTTTGTCTTCAAACTGCTGATCCATTGGCTTTACTTCGTTATCAAAATCCATTTTATAACTTAAGCCACTGCATCCACCACCTACAACTCCTACTCTTAAAAAATAGCTTGGGTCATTACCAATACCAGCTTCTTCCATAAGTTGTATTACTTTGGTTTTTGCTTTATCGCTTATGTAAATACTATTTTCTGTTGCTACCATACCCCTGTCCCCTAAAGGGGAACTTAGATTTTTACTTAATAATACTTTTTTTTATGCTATACTAAAAGTTAATAGCGTTTAATTGCTACTGTTAATAAATTTTATAATCCTCTCCTTAATAGTTCCCCTTTAGGGGCAAAGGAGTTTAGTGTACTACACTTTCCTCAAACTTTATTTCTTCTAATCCATTTTTTACACGGTAGTCGTTAATGGCTGCTTTTATAGCATCTTCTGCCAATACACTACAATGTATTTTTACTGGTGGTAGATTTAATTCTTCTACAAAATCCATATTATCTACTTTTAAGGCCTCGTCAACACTTTTGCCCTTAAGCCACTCGGTAGCTAAAGATGAAGAAGCAATAGCACTCCCACAACCAAAGGTTTTAAATTTTGCATCGGTAATCATACCAGTTGCATCATCTACCTCTATTTGTAAACGCATTACATCACCACACTCTGGTGCACCTACTAAGCCAGTACCTACATTTTTACTGCTTTTATCCAATGTACCCACATTTTTTGGGTTTTGGTAGTGGTCGATTACTTTTTCTGAATATGCCATTTTATGTACGATTTTAGATGTTTGATGTACGACTTTTATTAAGAGTGTAAAATACGGTCGTACATCGTACATCACACATCTAACAATTTAGTGGTGTGCCCACTCTATTGTATTCAAATCAATTCCTTCTTTATACATTTCCCATAACGGGCTCATTTCTCTCAGCTTCAACACCGTTTCACTAATAGCCTTTATGGTATAATCTATTTCTTCATCGGTTGTAAAGCGGCTTAATCCAAAACGTAAGCTACTATGTGCCAAATCATCTCCTAAACCCAATGCTTTTAATACATAACTTGGTTCTAAAGAGGCACTGGTACAAGCACTACCGCTGCTTAAGGCAATATTTTTATTAAAGCCCATTAACAAGCCTTCTCCTTCTACATGCTTAAAACTTATATTTGTTACATGTGGCAAGCGATGCTCTCTACTGCCGTTTACATAAGCTTCTTCTAACTTCATTAATTCAGTTTCCAATCTATCTCTCATCTTTATAATACGCTTATTATCTTCTTCCATATCAAGCATACAAATTTCGCAAGCCTTACCAAAACCTACAATGCCTGGTACATTCAATGTACCGCTTCTCATCCCTCTTTCATGACCGCCACCATCCATTTGTGCAGTTACCTTTACTCTTGGATTTTTACGGCGTACATATAATGCACCTACACCCTTAGGACCGTACATTTTATGTGCAGTAAATGCCATTAAATCTATTCCATCTTTATTAACATCTACAGGTATTTTACCTACGGCTTGTGTACCATCTGTAAATACTAAAACACCATGCTTACGAGCAATTGCACTAATTTCTTTTATAGGCATTACTGTACCAATTTCGTTATTAGCATACATAATGGCTATTAGTATAGTGGTTGGTTTTATAGCAGCTTCTAAAGCAGCCAAGTCTATCAACCCTTCTGCATTAACCGGTAAGTATGTTACTTCTCCGCCTAATTTTTCAATATGTTTACAAGTATCTAAAACGGCTTTATGCTCTGTAGTGGCAGTAATTATATGATTGCCTTTGCTGGCATACATTTCATAAACACCTTTAATCCCTAAATTATCAGCTTCGGTGGCACCACTTGTAAAAATAATTTCTTTAGGGTCGGCACCTATTAGTTTAGCCACTTGCTCTCTGGCATAATCCACAGCTTCTTCTGCCTGCCAACCAAAAGGATGGTTGCGGCTTGCCGCATTTCCAAAATGATTTAAAAAGTACGGAGTCATAGCTTCCAACACTCTTGGATCCATAGGAGTGGTCGCATTATTATCTAAATAAATCGGCAATTTCAACATATCCTCAATTGTTTTATTTGTATAATGTAAAATTACTGCAAAAGGTTCTATTTTAGCTTTAGAATTGAATAAGTAACGGCTATTTTACTTATTTCGTAAACAAAACTGGGTATAAGATGCAAAAAATTGAACATATAGGTATTGCTGTAAAGAATTTGGAAGTTTCCATACCTCTTTACGAAAAATTATTAAATACAAATTGCTATAAACAAGAGGAAGTAGTTACCGAAAATGTAACTACCGCTTTTTTTAAAACTGGCCCCAATAAAATTGAGTTATTACAAAGTACTGTTGAAGATGGTGTAATTGCAAGATTTATAGAAAAAAAAGGCGAAGGCATACACCATATTGCTTTTGCTGTTGAGGATATTTATGCCGAAATGGAACGATTAAAAAATGAAGGGTTTACTTTACTAAACGAAATACCAAAAAATGGTGCCGATAATAAATTAATTTGTTTTGTACATCCAAAAAATACTAATGGTGTGTTGATTGAATTATGCCAAGAAAAAACTACATAACCGCCACTTGCTTTTTATCGAAAAATTTAATTAAAACTAACCCAGCAATAAAACCGCCTACGTGTGCTGCATAAGCTACCCCACCGCCGCTACCACTTAGTAAACCACTTACTATTTGAAACCCTATCCATACACCTAAAGCGACATAGGCTGGTATAATTATTATTTGATAAAGAAATAAAGCCTTTACTTTTAATTTAGGAAACAACAACATGTAACCACCTAATACACCACTTATAGCACCGCTAGCACCAAGGCTTGGTATTACACTACTTTGTTGCTGAAAATAAGTGCTAAATACATGGCTTAGCGATGCAATTATACCCGTAAGTAAGTAAAAAATTAAATATCGTCCTTTACCCAATCTGTTTTCCAAATTATCGCCAAAAATCCATAGGTACAACATATTACCTGCTAAGTGCATCCAACCGCCATGCATAAACATACTTGTAAGCAAGGTAAAGTAAACAGGAATGGGAGTAACACCTAAGCCTGGCATAAGCCATTGTATTCCTGTATTTGGATCGACATAATGTTGAGCTTGAGTTACAATATCATTACCAGTAATAATTTCTGCAGGTACAGTGCTAAAGGCGTAAGTAAAGCCACTTTCGCCACTCATACCTTGGCAAACAATCCACACTATTATATTAGCCACAATTAAAGCATATGTTACGTACGGTCTTTCTTTTATTGCACTGTTATCATCACCAATGGGCATTAGCATGGTTGTAATATTTTATGAGGTAAAGTTAGGTTTATACTAATTACTATAAACTTTATAAAATTAATTAAACTCATTTAATTACTGTAAAACTTTGTATTGTCATATCTAATAGGTTTTGGTAAAATTATAAAGTAATAATAATTTATAACAAATTAATTATTAGCTATCTAAGCCGTATTTTTTGTACATATCAATTGTAGAAAATATATTACAAATAAGCACAATCATTATTACAAAATCATATTAGCAAACTTTGCATTTTTACAGTGCTGTTTTAATATCCAATATCAAATCTAAAGTAAAATCTTTTTTAAGAGGAAACTTAGTTTAAAATCTTAAAACAAAGCCAAGCAACTAAACTCCTTGTCCTAGAAAAGCCTTAGGTACCAAATGTTAATTTCATTTGGTATCTTTTTTTATTGCATATATGGATTCCCAATTTTTTCTTCACCCATGGTTGTTGGCTCTCCATGCCCACTATATACCACAGTTTTATTGGGCAATACAAATAGTTTTTGATTTATACTATCTAATAATTGCTGATGATTACCGCCAGGTAAATCGGTACGACCAATACTGCGGTAAAACAACACATCGCCTCCTATTAAAAAATTTTGGGCTTTACAGTAAAAACAAATGCTACCAGGGCTATGGCCAGGTGCTTCTATAATTTGCAATTCATCATCGCCAATTTTTACAATATCACCCTCTTGCAAATAAATAAAATTACCTGTGTAATTATCAAAAGGTAAATTATACATTAAGCCACTTGTAGGGGCAAACGCCAACACTTTTTCTTCTATGGGATGTATTTGTAAAGTAAGATTATAGGTTTCGGCAATGTATTTGTTGCCAAAAACATGATCGAGATGACAATGCGTATTTAATAAGGCTATGGGCTGCAAATTATTTTGCGTAATAAATTGTGTAAGTTCTTCTTTTTCGGCATCAAAGTAGCAGCCGGGGTCAATAATTACACATTGGTTAAACTCATTATAAAGTAAATACGTATTTTCTTGTATGGGGCTGAAAACGAAGGATTTAATTTTTAACACAGGCTTTAAATTTTGATAGTTTTGTTTTGCTATAAATAAACTATTTTTAAGTAATAATTTAAGAATGTCCCACAAAGACACCAAGTACACAAATTGAAAGAAAATAAATGTTCCGTTAATTTTTTGTGTCTTTGCGGCTTAGTGGAAAAAAGTTTTACAAAAGTAAATGATATTACAACAGTACAATACTTTACAAATGAAAGAATTAAATAACTACATGGTAATCGACAATACAGTAAAAGATGAGCAAGAGTATGCCGTACAAGTGAGTGACACAACGATGTTGACCAAAGCTAAAAATGCTAGTTGTCAAAAAAAATATTCAATATTCAATATTCAATATTCAATATTACTTTTATTATGCTTTTTTAGCTTACCCTCTTTTGCTCAAGTAAATAGTGTAGAGTTTGGCAAAAATAGAGTACAGTACAAAAAATTTAAGTGGCAGTATTATCAAACCCAAAATTTTAATGTTTATTTTAATGAAGGTGGAAAAGAGTTAGCACAATTTGTAGCACAAATTGCCGAAGAAGAATTGCCTAAAATTGAAACCACTACCGAATATACATTGCAACGCAGAGCTAATATTATTTTGTACAATCAATATAGCGATATGCAGCAAAGCAATATTGGGCTTGGGTTTGATTGGCAAAACACAACAGGTGTAGCTAAATTGGTAAACAATAAAATGATTGTGTATTTTGATGCCAACCATGCCAACTTAAAAAAACAAGTACGTGGTGGTATTGCCCAAATTATTGTAGATAATAAATTATTTGGTGATGATATTGCAGAAATTGCTGGCAACCAAACTTTATTGGATTTGCCAAAATGGTTTACCAATGGCTACGTAAGTTATGTGGCAGAAAGGTGGAGTACCGAAAAAGATGATGAACTAAAAAGTGAAATGCTTAGTGGCAATTACAAAAATTTTCACAGCTTTGCTTTTGCAAAACCAGAAATTGCTGGCCATGCTTTTTGGTATTATATAGATGAGTTGTATAAAAAAGAAAATACCACTTATTTTTTATATTTAGCTACTCAATATAAAAATATTAACAAGGCTTGCCAACAAATTTGTAAAAAGAAATTTAAAGAAGTACTTAGTGATTTTATGGAATATCAAGAAGAAAAGTACTATCAAGATTTGGCAAAACGCAAACCTTACCCTAAAGGAAATTATGTAGATGGATTTGACATTAACAAACGCTTGAATTATTTTAGATTTAACGTTAACCCCAATAAGAAAAACAACAGCTATGTTGTTACACAATTTAGAAAAGGTATTGTAAGAGTTATTTATAACGATGAAGATGTAAACAAAACTTTAGTAAAATTTGGTAGCCGCACCTATCAAAACGAAATGAACCCCAACTACCCCATGATGGCTTGGGATAACAAAGGCACTCGTATTGCAGTAGCTTATGTACAAGAGGGATTGCTTAAGTTTTTTGTATATGATATTGTAACTAGAGTAAAGTCTGTAAAAATTGATTTAACAAAAACATTTGATCAAATACAAGACATGAAGTATGCTGCCGATGGCAGAAAAATGTTGATTAGCGGTGTAAAAAATGGCAAAACAGATATTTATATTTTAGATACAAAAACTGAAAAGGTTGAGCAAATTACAAATGATGTGTACGACGATTTGGATGCTACATTTGTAGCTTTCCCTAATAAATCGGGGATAATTTTTAGTAGCAACCGCCCTAACCCTAATGCTAAAAGCGATAGCACTACATTGCCAAGTGATAACAAATACAATGTGTTTTTAATTACCAATTTTGGCGATAAGCCAGAGCTAAATCAAATAACACAGTTAACCAATTTAAAGTATGGTAATGCCCGTTTTCCCATGCAGTACAATGTTAATCATTTTACTTTTGTAAGCGATGAAAATGGAATTGGCAACCGCTATGCTGGCTTTTTTACCACCAAGGCAGAAGGGCTTGATACGTTAGTATTAATTGGTAATGATATTTTACGAAACCCTACTGCAAAAGATGTAGATAGTACATTAAGAGTGTATAAAAAAACTGATGTGGATAGTATAGCAGTTGTTGCTGTAAGTAGCGACAGCACTTATACATTTCCATTAACAAATTACGAAAGCACTTTAGGAGAAACTAGAATTGCTGGCGATAACAATCAAGTAAGTGAAGTTACTAGACAGAGTGATGAAAAGATTTTGTACAAGCTTAAAATAAATGAAGATGTATTAAGACGTAGAAATATTACAGCTAGACCAACTACTTACATGAAACGTATTATGGATGAGTACAAAAGTGCCAATGCAGAGTTGAAAGCCGATGAATTGAATACTCCATCATCTGCTACGGATACCACAAAAAAAGTTGATGACTTTTTTCAAACCGAATTTGCAAATGAAAAAGTAGATAGCAATACTTCAATGCTAGGTAAAGTTTTTGATGCAATAGAATCGCCAAGTAAAGATGTACTTAAAAAGGCTAAATTATTTGTGTATAAGCCTGGCAAATGGGGTACTGATGCTGCTTCTGCAACATTAAACACAAATGTATTGATTAATAGATATCAACCTTATGCTGGTGGTGGTGGACCAATAATGCTAAACTCTGGCTCTCCTTTAAATGGATTAGTAAGAATGGGTGCTACCGAACTTTTAGAAGACTACAGAGTATCTGGCGCCTTTAAAATTGGTACTAATTTAAAGGATAATGAATGGTTAATTAGTTTTCAAAATTTAAGAAAAAGATTAGATTGGGGATTAACATATTATAGGAATGTGCAAAGGACTGGTGCAACAGTGGTTGGCTTGCCTGATAACATTGTCTTTGGAGCTAAACAGTTCACAAATTTATATCAGGGCAATATTGCTTACCCATTTGATAATAACAAAAGCATAAGATTTACAACAGGTATCCGCTCTGATAATTTAATTGCTACAACCGAAATACCAATTGATGTTACCTCAGGTCTTCCGCAAACAACTTATACACCTGCTACGTTATTTTTAAAGGATAACAGAACTGTGTATTCAACCACCAAACTTGAATTTGTTTATGATAACTCACAAAACCCTGCTATGAATATTTGGCATGGTTTACGTTACAAAATATATTTTGATTGGAATGCACAAATAAATAAACAAGTAACTACCGATGGTCCTAATACTTTTAACTTAGGTTTTGATGCCAGATACTACTACCCTATTTTTAGAAATTTTATTTGGGCTGGTAGGGCTGCTGGTGATTTTAGTTGGGGTAATCAAAAAATGATTTATTACTTAGGTGGTGTAGATGGATGGTTAATGTTTGGCAATAATACAAAACTAAATAATGCTGGTACAGCTATTGAAAAATACAGATATTTTAACCCAAATAATAGGCCTGCAACCGATCAAAGCTATGCTTTTCAAAGTTTGGCTACAAATATGAGAGGCTTTGTGCAAAATGTAGCTAATGGTAATAATGTGGTAGTATTAAATAGTGAATTTAGATTGCCAGTTTTACCTACACTATTCAACAAAACATTTACTAATAAATTTTTAAACAGCTTTCAATTAGTGCAGTTTATTGATTTAGGTACAGCTTGGAATGGAGCTTATAATAAAATACAAAGACCCACATTAAGAGAAACTGACGGTACTACTACTGTAATTACAAAAGCTGGTGGCGTAGGTCCTTTTGCTGGAGGTTATGGTTTTGGTGCCAGAGGTTTTTTAGCTGGTTACTTTATAAAATTTGATGCCGCTTGGCAAATGAGAGGTATTTTTAAAGGGAAGCCACAATTGTATGTTGCTTTAGGATTAGATTTTTAAGTTAATAATTACAATACATTTAAACTGCCTGTTTTAAATATACAGGCAGTTTTTTTATTCCCAAATACAAAATGTAAAAAAGAATAAATAATATTACCGTTAACCCCCAAGTACGCAAATGTTCAAAAGGGTAAATAAATCTTTGAGCTATAGATGATACCAACCCCAACGGATTTTGAATAATATCCCAACTGTTCCATCTTAAAAATCTTCCTAAGTACACCCCAAATGCTGCTAAAAATAGTATTACAGGAATGAGGAATTGGGTTTTATAGTTGCCAAATTTTACTTGCAAAAATTCTTCTACCTTAAACAAAGAAATAAACGCTAATACAATACCTAAAAGTGCAGATGAAAAAACAATGATAACATCGTACCAAATAGGCACAATAGTTTGTCGTTGCAAGTGAATTAAATCTGTAATTATATATAAAGCATTAGGGAAAAATAATAGCCAAGCAAAAAATAACATTGTCGTTAGCCAATTACTATATCCTTTTTTTATGAATAAGTTACTTACCCAATATGGAGCAAAAGCTAAAAAAATATTCCATATTAAAAACCCATACATAAGGCTATTGGTAAAATAAATTCTTGCCGCAATTAAGCTAAAAATAAATGCAAAAAACAAATACAATACTGATTGAAAAGACAATTTATTCATAGCTAAAATATTTTTGGTACAAAAATGATGGCTCCAACTATTGCTGCGGCTATTGCCACAACTAACACTGCCGCCGCACTTACATCTTTTATTATTTTTATTTGTGGGTGAATATTGGGCTCTATTTTATTGCAAATAGTTTCAATTGCAGTATTAAATAATTCGGCACATAATACAAATGCAATGCAAAGCAAAATGATTATCCATTCGGTTTTAGTAATAGAAAGAAGTAAACCTAATATCACTACTACAATAGCAAACAATACTTGTATTTTAAAATTTAGTTCATTTTTAAAAGTGTAGCTTATTCCGTTAAAAGCATATTTTAAGGATTTCAAAAATTTTTCTTTCATCTTCATTTTTTTAATAAAGAATATATATGACTACCCATAGCAACAATTGCAGCAATAATTATCAACGCTAAGCCTAATAAAAACATAGGTCCCAAAATAATTAAATAACCAACGCAAGCATATCCATCACAATCCACATTAATTGCAGCAATTGCAAAAAAACCAATAATAGCAATTGCAATTAAACACAATCCGCCTACAGCTAATTTACCCAACCATTTATTCATTGCTGTAAATTTTCATTTTTAGTGATGATGTTGACTCACTCAATATCTCAAACCACTTCCAATCAGCAATAGGTTTACAAGCCTTCCCTCTTTTATAAGCAGTAGCAAATGCCTTCCAATATTCTGGCATTGTAACCACACCATACAAAACCGTTGCCAAAACTGGAAAAGATACATGCCCATTCCCCAACATAAAACTTTGCAAACATCCTTCACCTTCATCTGTAGTGTCATAGTCTAACAAAATATGTTTCATATCATGCCTTGCATAAAAAGGAAGTAACTCTAGTTCCTTATCATCCAAAAAATTATACAAATCGTTTCCCAATGTTCCCGTTGCAAAGCATTTAAGTTCTGCAAGGGTGTATGGAAATTTTTCTTCGTTACGTATTAGTTTTAAAATTGGCAATGCCATTTGGTGTGTTAAAAAAACTAATACTTGTGACCGTATTTTTTTTATTTGCTTGTACATGTTAGTGATGTTTTACCCACAAAGACGCTAAGGTCACAAAGAAATAACTTCGTGGCCTCGGTGTCTTTGTGGGATATTTTTTACTTTTTCTCTACACCGTACCAATCAATTTTTCTACTTAAATACATAGCAATAGCTAGTAAAATAAATAGGCCAATGCTGCCAAATAATAATGCGTTATCCTGCATTTGTATTAACACATAAATAAATGTATACAAGGTAGAAAGCAAAAAAGCAAATACAACAACAGTTTTAGTACGTTTAAATATACTTTGTGTGTACCAGCTTAAAAGCAATACCGTAGCTGCTGCTGCAGTTAAGTATGCTAAAGAAAATTGCAAGTATTCCGATATAGAAAGTAATAAAGTATAAAACACTACCAAAGCAATACCAATTAATATATATTGCAACGGATGCACACTTTTACGCTGAAAAATTTCTGTAAAAAAGTAAGCAAAAAAAGTAAGGGCAATTATTAAAATAGCATACTTTAAACTACGCAAAGTTTGTGCATAGTTATCAAATGGCGATAATAACACTACACCAAAACTACTTTGATTTACTAAAGACGATACATTACTATTGCTTGAGAATACTTTTGGAAAATCTCTATTAAATTTTGAAACTGCCCAAGTGGCTTCAAAACCAGCTTTGGTAACCTTTTCAGTATCGGGTAAATACTTACCATCAAAAGCAGGGCTTTGCCAACTACTGTTAAATTTTACATCGGTAGTATTTCCTAATGGTGTGCAATAAATTTTTTCACTGCCTTGTAAATTTAATTCAATTGAAAAACTAGCTTCGGTATTGGCAAAGCTACTATCAATGCTTACTGCCGCAGATACACCTTGATAGGCAATAGAATTATCGGGCAAACCACTTTCCATAGTTATATTATTTTCATTCCACTTTACACTTTGTTTTTTAATGCCTTTTAAATCGGTAATGCCTACACAAAATTTTGCTTCTTTCCATTTAATAAAAGCATCTTGTATGCCCATAGCAGTAATAGCATTATTACTAAACTTACCTTTTAATGTAACAGGTTTTGCTGTAAACACAGGCACTTTATAAATGCTTCTGTAACGAATTTCTGTTTCCAATGTTCCATTAATACTTAATTGCTCTGGCAATAAATAAATGTATTTTGTTTCCGCATTTTTGTTATTATCAAAGCTAGTATAGGGTATAGTTAAAAACGGACCAGTAATTGTTTGTGCAGCACTCCATTTATTACTTATCTCTTTAGTTACTTCTTGCTTACGCTCTTTCCGTTCGTTAGCCAAGTACATTATAAAGAAGGTGGGTATTAGCAATGCCAATACCAAAAAGGCAATAAAAAAAGATTTAATTATCAGTTTGTTTTTTTGCCAAAAATTTGACTGCGGTTGTTGGTAACTTTCCATGTTGGCTTGTTTTTATTATGAATTTAAAAGTACTTTGCATTTCAAAGTAAAAGTATAAAAAATTTTATTTTATAGTACCAATCATTTTTTCTAAAGCTGTTAAATGATTCTTAAAAGATTTTTCGCCAACCTTAGTAATGCTATAC
>JAGNRZ010000238.1 GCA_017988335.1 Ferruginibacter sp. | reverse complement strand
CAGCTAAAGTAACTGGTTCGGTTGGGCTTGATACCTCAGTAGATTTTACCTCTATGACTAGGTTGTAATTCATTTTTTTAATTTTGGCTTTTCTTCTACTTTTTTTGCAGGCAAAGAAGCTTTATCTTCTTTTTTAGCTTCTTCATCAACTATTTTTGCAAGCCCGTTTTTTACCAATTCGGCTGCATGCAAATCGTTAGTTTCATAAATGCTACCTACACACATTAAACCAAATTTACCTATATGAGTAAACAATGTTTCTACTTTCATGTTAAATCAATTTTGTAATTGTAAAATCTCTTTTCCTTTTTGTGGCAAAAAACTTTCATTTAATTTTTGCTTTGTTAATACCATAACCTCTTTAAAATGCTCTCTTTCAAATTTCTTTACTGCGATATTATCTGGTATGCCAGTTCTATCATGGCTACTCCAAAAAGCACAATTTTCTCCACCTACTTTAACAATGCTTAAATACCAAACAAAGTTTTTTATGAATAATGTTTTATTAACTATCATGTTTTAAAAAAAGCCGTACCGAAATTGGCACGGCTTTTATTTTAATGTTTACAATTCAAATTAACTTGTCAAATCGGTAATTGCAGTATCGAATCTACCTTTAATGAAAGCCGCTGGTTGATAAATAGGCAATGCCAATCTCTTTTCAATTACAATTGTAATTAAGTTTTTGATTGCATTATCTTGGTCTTGGTCATAAAAACGAACCGTAGTACCTAATCTATCAAAAATTGCAGCTTTTGAAGGGTCGAATACTAAGAAGTCGCCAGCCGTAACAGATGTATGTTCAACTACTCTTAACCCTGTTCTCATTGTTAATACACCAGGGACATCTAAGCCATTACCGCCTCCTAAGAATAGGTAATTATTAGTAGCGTCTTTCTTCTCAATCATGTCGTAAAAATCAACAGGAGAGACCAACGCAATGTTTGGATTGTATTTAGCCACCCTTGCTTGTTTACGTGCCGCCAATAACACATCAAAATTATTAGGGGCGGCTACAACCGATGTGCCAGCCGAAAAAGCTGTAGCATTGGTATATATACCGCTTAAATTTTGACCTGTACCATCACCATACAATACTTGTGTATCTTCAATTACCATTACCTCTTGTATGCCTACTTGAGATAAGAAAGATTGCAAATAAGGTATATCGTCAATCATTTCTTCAGGCACTCTAAAGTAGGTGGCAATTTTACGAACATTAGCATCGTAAATCTGTAAATCTCTATCAATTTGCGGCTTAGTTCCACCTTCAGCAACCATTGCAGGGCCACCCTCACCGCCATTATCACGTATGTATCTAACTACATTACTGTTAGTGATACCTGTAGGCAATAAATCTCTCATGTGCAACTGCTCAAAAGGCTTCATATCTATGCCTGGCACTACTGTAGGGGGCACAAAGTAAGAGCCTGTTAAACTTGTAGCAGATGCCATATTTCCTATAGCTTTACTTTCAAGTTCAATTGCTCCAAATCCTTTTTTACTTACTTTAAAGTTTTTTAATTCAGCAGCTTTTTCAGTTAGTTTTTCTCCTAACTCACTACCAAATGTTTTAAACCCTTTAAAATTACCGCCACCTTGCTTCATCTTCAACTGCAAAGCATCAAAGCCCTCTGTCAATGCTTTCACATCTTCAACAGCTTTCTTTAAATCCTCAGCCTTCAAATCAGTTGGCAAAGTGTTTAATGCTTCCAATTTTTCATTAATTGCTTTCATTTGTAAAGCAACTTCATCTTTTGCGGCTTGTGTTGCATCCGCTTTTGCCTTTTCTTCTAGGGCTTTTTTTGTTTCGTTTAGCTTTTCAACTAATTCTTTAATTTCCATTTTTATTAAATTAAATTTTTATTAAATGTTGTGAATACTTCAATAACTTCTTTTTGTTCATTCGGCTTTGGTGTTGCATCTATTGCAACGGCCTTAGTGGATAAATCATTTATTAAAGTTTGAAGTTGTTTTAAATAAAGTTCTAAGCTGTCAAATAAATCCTCATTTTCATACTTACCATTTCTAATAGCTTTTGTTACGCTATCCATCTTTTTAAATAATTCATCTTTATTTAAAGATTTTGCTGAAGTATTTGTTGCCAGCATATTAGCCCCCCACGTAACGCTTGAACCCTCCCACAATACCCCCTCAATTAATTCCCTGTATTCAAAATTTCCATTGGCATCAAGTACATCTTTTGATTGTGTTGTTTGAAAACCAAAACTATTTTCATCAATTACACCGTCTAAATGAAGCCTTATAACATCTTTACCGTATGAAGTTTTTGAAACTGTACTAATGTACTTTAGCCCATAACTATCTTGTTCTAAAATTAGATTACCATTTTTTACACCAGATAGTGGTTTCCATGGGTCATGTTGATAAAGGTGTTTAACCCTTTTACCGTTTTCCTGTAAAGTTTTTGTAAAAAATCCTGGTCTTAAAACATCTTTATCGCTATCCTTATTGCCAAATACGGCAAAATAGCCTTCAATGATACCTTTAGCCTCATCAACATCCATGATGGCATCTTTAGTAGAAGTTAAAATACTTTTGTACTCTATACCTTTTATCATTGATTAAAAATATTTAACCAAAGATATTAATTTTTGCAACAATGTTGCATTTTTTATAAAAATATTTTTTAGGTGAGTTTCCCGTACTTATCCCTTATAGGCTCAAACCCTATTGTACAACGGCAATTAATAATATTGCCTGCATTTGCTTTATGCTTTCTATCCCCTGGTTGTGCCATTAAATCACCACTTACATTAAACAATTCATCATAGCTTACTATTACGCCGTTCATGTGTAGATGGTCGTATTTATCACGAGGTCGCCTTCTAGTACGGTTATCGGTTGCGGAAATCCAAACTTTTCGTAAACTTAAACCAGTAGTCTTTACAGATAGCATTGCACCAACATTGGCAGCCGTTACGGTTTCAGTACGGGCAATAGTCCTAGCCCTTTGGTAAGTAAAGCCTATATCTTGCAATTGTTCTGTTATCTCTCCTATTGATAAGCCTAATGGTACAGCTTTTAACAAAATATTTCTTATTAATTCCTTTGTGTAACCTGTTATATCTTCAACAGTATTCAGTAATTCAATTAAAAAGTAATTGTTTAATAAATCTGTCATTAATTGATTAAAACCTATTGGCATACGTGCCTTTTGCCTTTTTAAGTATGTTAAATGCTTTGCACCA
>JAGNRZ010000006.1 GCA_017988335.1 Ferruginibacter sp. | reverse complement strand
TAATATCATCAAAATACAATTCTTTAGTACCTGCAAATTTTTCAAACTTCTCTGTGTACCTTTTGTAATTCATATAGGTTCTTAATGCCAATGTACTTTTGATTTTTTCGCAACGGTCATAAGCATAAGTAAAAAAATTACTACTGTCTTTTCCTTTGATAGCTTCTTTTAACTTCTTAGCTGAAACAGATTTTTTCTTTCTTACAAGGTCTGCTACTTGCCCTTCTGCATCTGCTACCTGTTGAGATAGGAAAGCATTTAACCTGGCACTATTGGGGTGGTTCTTTTTTATCTTCTGTTTTGCTTCGTCCCATTCGGTGGATAATAACTTAACACTTGTCGTAATGAATTTGGTTTTACGGTCTTTAATAACTCGCAAATACAAAGGACTATGCCCCGCCTTGTCTACTTGGTGTTGTCTTAATATTAATTTTACGCTTGCCATATCTTGTACTATTTTGAAATTTATACTTTTGATTTCTCCGAAATTTCCCTTGCAAATATTGGGTTATGCAATTGGAAGAAATACAATACAAAGGTACAACAATTAGTACAACAAATCAATATTTTATGTGCTTTATTCTGCTTTTATTTGCATTAGAAAAAACTATAAACCCTTATTAATAGGGCATTTAAGAGAAAACGAAAACACAAGTAGCGTTATTTACGCTAACATGGGTTTACCAAAAGTGGAACCGAAATACAAGCTCAAAGCCGTTAATGCAAGACTATCAGAACCCACAATTAAAAATTAACAAGAAAAATAATCCAATAGAATTATGATTATAAGAAAAAATATAACTTTTAAATCCATACTACTTTTTGCCGGACATCATATTTGGTGGCTTGTAGCTCACATGCTTATTATAGCAGTGTTGTACAAAGTTGTAGGATGGCATTGGCTTTCTATCCCTTGGTTGCCAGTGTCGTTAATTGGTACTGCTGTTGCTTTTTATGTTGGTTTTAAAAACAATCAATCGTACGATAGAGTGTGGGAAGCTCGAAAAATTTGGGGTGGCATTGTAAATAGCTCTAGAAGTTGGGGCAATTTAGTGGACACCTACATTCAAAATACACAATTATCTGCTGACGAAATTAAAACCATAAAATCTAAATTAATTTATAGGCACATTGCTTGGCTATACACTTTTAGAGAACAGTTGCTTGTACCTACACAATGGGAACACGTAAGTTTAGGAGGGATGCATACTTGGCTTACCACAAAACGTAGAGAAAAATATGGTGTTGGACAATTCAATGAATATTTAAGCCAAGAGCAAACCAAGAAATATTTTGCAGAAATTAAAGAGTGGGAAACAGCACCAAACCAAGCAACATATATCCTTCATTTGCAATCAAAATTATTGGCAACACTCGAACAAAATGAGTCACTCAATTTGTTTCGCCAAATAGAAATGCAAAAAATAGTAAGTGAATTTAATGACCATCAAGGCAAAGCTGAACGCATTAAAAAATTTCCTTTGCCACGTCAATACGCCAGTTTAAGTTTCATTTTCACTTGTATTTTTATTTTTCTATTACCATTAGGCATTGTGGGTGAGTTCGCAAAAATTGCGAATTTTGGGGTTTGGATAATGGTGCCATTGGGGGCAATTGTGGGCTGGGTGTATGTTGTAATGGAATTAATTGGCGACTATTGAGAAAATCCTTTTGAAGGTTTAGGAACTGATATACCAATGTTATCTATTTGCCGAACTATAGAAATAGATTTGCTGAAAATGATTGGCGAAACCAATTTACCAGAGCCAATACAACCAGTTAACGACGTCTTATTGTAAAATTAAAAAAATGAAAGTAATAATAACAGGAGTAACAGGAATGGTAGGCGAAGGCGTTCTTTTTGAATGTTTAAACAATACAGCAGTAACAAAGATGCTGATTATTGGTAGGTTGGCATTCGGAATTCTTTGCCATTGTTATGTATTGAAACATAGCTAAATGTGTGATGGTGTACCAAAAACATAATGGAGTTAAAATCAAAAGTAGTAGTAGCAATGAATTAAATACAATAAACAAAGCTGTTGATAGGCCTTGGTAAATTATAACAACTTTTTGAATATAACACAACTTCCTTGTCTTGCACACAAAGCTATTGAAATGACGATGTATGAAAGGATAAGAATTTATAACTAATAAAAAAGCAGCATTAACGCTGCTTTTTATTTTACTCCACTCGTTTCATTTTAGGAACTAAAAAATGCATGATGAGCCATCCTGTTAAATAAGCTGCACCACAAATAAAGAACATGATATAATAAGCCGTTTCTATCTTCCCTATTTTTTCAAAATGCACAAACATTTGTTTTTGTACCAAAGCAGATAAAAGGATGCCGCCTAAACCGCCAAATAAACCACCAATACCTGTTACAGATGCTGTAGATTTTTTTGGAAACATATCGCTTACTGTGGTAAAAATATTTGCACTCCATGCTTGGTGTGACGCAGCAGCAAAGCCAATAATTAATACAGCAAACCACATATTTGCTTGACCAGCTAATTGTGCAAAAACAATGGGTACTACACAAAAGGCATATATTAACATACTGGTTTTTCTAGCTTTAAAAACAGGCATGCCATTATTAATTAATTTCATGGGTAACCAGCCCCCAAATACGCTACCAAAACTTGCAATAATATAAACCATTGCTGTAGGGAAAGCCACACCTTCGTTTGTAAGATGATATTGCTTTTTTAAAAAATCGGGTAGCCAAAAAAGATAGAACCACCAAATGGGGTCGGTTAAAAATTTCCCTATTGCAAAAGCCCACGTTTGTTTAAACGTTAGCAACTTAGCCCATGAAAGTTTAGGGCTATTATCATCTTGTACTTCATCTTTATCGCTATGTATATAAGCAAATTCAGCTTCGGATAACCGCTTTTGTTTACTAGGTATTTCATAATAAACAAACCAAAGTATTAACCAAATAAAACCTACAGCCCCTGTTAATATAAATGCCCACTCCCAACCCCAGTTTTTTGCAATAAAGGGTACACTAAGAGGTGCTATAATAGCACCAATATTTGAACCACTATTGAAAATACCAGTAGCCAAGGCTCTTTCTTTTTTAGGAAACCACTCTGCTGTTGCCTTTATAGCTGCAGGGAAATTACCAGCCTCTGTTATTCCGAGAAAAATTCTAGCAATACTAAATCCTGTAACGCCAGTTGCTAGTGCATGACAAATAGCCGCTATACTCCATAATGCTGTGGCAATAGCATAACCAATTTTAGTTCCAAGTTTATCAATAAATCTACCTGCACCTAACATACCAAAAGCATAGGCTACTTTAAATGCTATTTCTATGTTTGCATAATTAGCTGCTTCTGCTACCTTGTCCCACTTAAAATCTTCTGCAATATAAGGTTTAAGCAAACTAATTACTGCTCTATCTAAATAGTTAACAGTTGTTGCAAAAAATATCAACCCACAAATTGTCCATCTGTACTTTGTTATTTTTTCGTTCATGTTTTTATTTTTTTACAGATGTAATAAGCGATAAAACTTCTTTTGTGCTACTTTCAATAGCAACATAGTCTTTTTCTTCCATTAATTTTTTACTTATTAATTTACTTCCCATACCTACAGCACAAACTCCGGCTTTAAACCATCCTTCTATATTTTCTTTTGTAGTATCTACACCGCCTGTTGGCATAAATAATAATTTTGGAAAAATATCTTTAATGCCACTTAAAAAGTCTGGCCCAAGCATATTACCTGGGAATAACTTAATAAACTTTATGCCTGCGTTTTCGGCAGCAATAATTTCAGTTGGTGTCATACAACCTGGTGCATAAAAAATATTGTTTGCTACACAATGTGCTGCTACCTCTGGTACAAAACCCGGGCTTACTAAAAAATCGGCACCTACCGCTAAATAATCTTTTGCTTGTTGCAGGTTTTTAATTGTACCTACTCCTAAAAACAAGTCTGGCATTTGGGCATTTCTTAACGCTACCATTTTACTAAAATTATGCAAAGCTGCTTCGCCACGATTAGTATATTCTACAGCTTTTACTCCAGCTTTATAAATGGCTTTTAACACATCAAGCGATACCTCTTCACTTGCATTAAAGTATAAAGGCAACATGCCTTGGGCTATAATGGCAGTAGTTATTTCTTCAGTATTTTTCATAATTTATTTTTTTACTTTAATTACCAGTTTTTTTATTTCAGCATCACCAATCATTGGTGCATGCACATCTTCCGGAAAAAAAATAGCAAACTGCCCATTGGTTAATTGAAAATACATATCTGGCACATCGCTAAAAAGCTGCACATCTTTTTCTGTATTAAACTCACCGTTTGGTGTTTGGCATTTTTCTCTTGGTTTCCAACCTATTGTTTCCACTCCATTAATACAAAGTTGAATGTCAATATTACTATTGTGGCATTCAAATTTTGCTATACTGTCTTCTTTTAATTTGCCTTGTGCATTACTAAAAATTGCTTTTAGGCTTTCGGCTATTTCAAACTTACCATCTGCCTGATTTTGCAAATCAATACTATTTATATATTGAAAGGCTTTTTCAAAAAGTGGGTGAACAGCAAAATATTTTGATGCATTGTGCAATGTATCTACTATCATAAAATGATGAATTATTTATAAAAATTAATTTAACGTTGTACTCTACCGCTTCCATCTCCTTTCATTAAATCTTTTACATCGCTTAACGTAGCATGATTTAAATCGCCGGGAATAGTGTGTTTTAATGCACTTGCAGCTACACCAAACTCAGCAGCTTCAGCCATTGGCATACCTGTAACTAAGCCATAAATTAGCCCACTTGCAAAACTATCGCCGCTTCCTACTCTATCTACTATTCTTACTTCGTATTGTTTTGTGTGATGAAAATTTGTGCCATCATAAACTAATGCACTCCATCCATTATCGCTTGCACTATGGCTTTCTCTTAAAGATGATGCAATAAATTTAAAGCCAAATTTTGCTTGCATTTGTTTAAACACATCTTTAAAGCCATCTAAATTTAACTCCCCTTTTGTTACATCTGTATTTGCAGCTTTAAAGCCTAAGCAAGTATCAGCATCTTCTTCATTACCTATACAAACATCTACATATTGACATAGTTGGCTCATTACTTCTTGAGCTTTTTCTTTACTCCATAGTTTTTTTCTATAGTTTAAATCTATACTTGTAGTAATGCCTTTAGCTTTTGCAGCCTTTAATGCAGCCATTGTAAGTGCAGCAGCTTTATCGCTAAGTGCAGGTGTAATACCTGTAGTATGAAACCATTTTGCACCTTCAAAAATTTTATCAAAATCAAACTCACTAGCATCTACATCAGCTATTGAAGCACCAGCCCTATCATAAATAACTTGAGATGCTCTCATGCTTGCTCCTGTTTCTAAAAAATAAATACCTAATCTATCCCCACCTCTTGCTACAAATTGAGTATCTACTCCATATCTTCTTAAATGATTAATGGCAGATTGCCCAATTGCATTGTTAGGCACTTTACTAAGGAAGGTGCCATTTAATCCATAATTACATAAAGCCGCAGCTACATTAGCTTCGCCGCCACCATAGGTAACATCAAAGCTATCTGCTTGTACAAAACGCTTATAATCTGGTGTAGATAAACGGAGCATAATTTCTCCCATTGTTACAACTTTCATTTTTTTATATTTTTTATTTTTAAAATTTACAATAACGTTTGTACTGGGGCTACATCCATATCGGTATATACCAAGTTTTCGCCAGCCATACCCCAAATAAAACCATAGCTACTTGTACCGCATCCAAAATGTGTACTCCATGGTGGTGATACTACAGCTTCGTTATTTGCCACCACTAAATGTTTTGTTTGTTGTGGATCTCCCATAAAATGAAAAATTCTTTGCTCTGCTGGTAAATCAAAGTAATAGTAAACTTCCATTCGCCTAGTATGTGTGTGTGGTGGCACACTATTCCAAACATTACCTTGCTCTAACACTGTTAAGCCCATAACCAGTTGGCAACTTTTTATCCCTTCTAAATGTATATACTTATATACGGTTCTTTTATTTGCTGTTTCGGCTACCCCTAATTGTACAGGTGCCGCTTTTTCTTTTTTCATTATTTTATTAGGATAGCTATGATGAGCTGGTGCAGATAATAAATAAAACAATGCTGGATTTTTTTTATTTACCGATTTAAATTTTACATCCTTTGTTCCTTTGCCTAAATAAACGCAATCCATTTTATTTAATACAAACTCTTTTTTATCTGCTATAACTACGCCATCGCCTCCTACATTAATTATACCTAGCTCTCTTCTTTCTAAAAAATATTCAGCTCTAAGCTCATGTTCATTAGGCAGTGTTATTGTTTTTGCAACAGGCTTTACTCCACCCACAATCATTCTATCGTAATGGGTATACACCAATTGAATAGTATCGTTAGTCATTAAATTTTGAACTAAGAAATTTTCTCTTAATTCGTCTGTAGGCATAGCCGAAGTTTCTTTTTTACTTATAGCAAATTGTATTTTCATATTACCAGTTAAAGTATTGTTTTGCATTGTTAAAACAAATGTCTTGTATTATTTTACCTGTCCATTGTATATCGTTTGGCATTTCGCCATTTTCAATTTCTTCGCCAAATATATTGCACAATATTCGCCTAAAATATTCATGCCTTGGAAACGATAGAAAACTTCTACTATCTGTAAGCATGCCTACAAATTTTGATAACATACCCATATTGCTTAGTGCATTAAGTTGTTTTGTCATTCCATCTTTTTGATCTAAAAACCACCAACCGCTACCCCATTGAATTTTGCCTGCACTTGAGCCATCGTTAAAATTACCAATCATGGTTGCAAACACTTCATTATCGGCTGGGTTTAGGTTGTAGATAATTGTTTTTGCTAGTTTATTTTTTTTATCGAGTGTATTTAAAAATTTAGCTAATGCTTTTGCCTGACTAAAATCGCCAACGCTATCCCAGCCAGTATCTGCACCTAATTGCTGCATCATTCGGCTATTGTTATTACGCAATGCTCCTAAATGATACTGCTGTACAAATCCTTTTTCATAATCCCACTCGGCAAATTGTAACAACATAGCCGATTTAAATTTTTTATTCTCATCTAACAAAAGATGATTACCATTTTTTATTTTAGTAAAAATGGATTTAATCTCTGCTTCTGTAAAATCTTCAGCATATATTTCTTCTAACCCATGATCGCTTACCGATGCTCCATTGTCTGCAAAGTATTGATGACGATTTTGCAATGCAGTAATATAATCATCAAATGTAGTTATTGTAGTATTAGAAGCCTCCTCTAATTTTTGCAGATAAGCATTAAAGGCTGTAGCATCATCTACATTCATAGCTTTATCTGGCCTAAATGCTGGCAACACTTTAGTTTCCCAGTTATCACTTTGTATTTTTTGATGATAGGCTAAATCATCAATAGGGTCATCTGTTGTGCAAATAACTTTTACATTCATTTTTTGCAACAACCCTTTTACGCTATATTCTTTAGTTTGTAATTTTGCCGAACATTCATCATATATAGCTTTGACACTGTTTGGGTTTAATACAGTATTTACGTCAAAATATCTTTGTAGTTCTAAATGCGTCCAATGATACAATGGGTTACGTAATGTATAAGGCACAGTGGCTGCCCATTGCTCAAATTTTTCAAAATCGGTAGCATTGCCTGTGCAATATTTTTCAGCAATACCATTTGTCCTCATAGCCCTCCATTTGTAATGATCGCCATACAACCAAGCTTGTGTAATGTTTTCAAAGTTTATATCATCAGCTATTTGTTGTGGAGGTAAATGATTATGATAATCAATTATAGGCATATCCTTGGCATACGCATAATATAATTCAACTGCAGTTTTATTACTTAATAAAAAGTTTTCGTCTAAAAATTTTTTCATGTTGGCTCACAAATATTTATTGTAAAATAGCTAATACTTTACTTGTAGTCATATAAAACTACGCAATCGTTTCCGACTACTTTTGGTAGCTAAGGAAATGATTTTTGTATGCCCATTTCTAATCCTCGTAATTCCGCTAGTCCTCTTAATCTTCCAATAGCACTATACCCTGGGTTTGTTTTCTTTTTCAAATCATCCAGCATTTGGTGACCATGGTCTGGACGCATAGGTATTGAAACATTTCTTTGTTTCATTACTGTAATAATTTCTTTTACTACGGCATACATATCTACATCACCTTCTAAATGATTATCCTCAAAAAAATCTCCATATTCATTTCGTTTTGTACTGCGTAGATGAATAAAGTTTATTCTATCACCAAATTGCTTAACAATGGCTGGCAAATCATTATCGGCTCTTACACCAAATGAGCCAGTACAAAAGCATAAACCATTATTTAAAGATGGAACAGCTTTTATTAATTCTTTGATATCATTAGCCGTACTCACTACCCTTGGTAAACCTAAAATAGAGTAGGGTGGGTCATCGGGATGTATTACCATTTTTACACCACAGGCATCTGCAACTGGTATTATTTGTTGCAAAAAATAAATTAAATTGGCTCGTAATTTGTTTGCATCAATGCCAATGTATGTATCTAATGCTTGTTGAAATTGCTGAATAGTAAAACTTTCTTCACTGCCAGGTAAGCCAGCTATTATGTTTTGTTGCAATTGCAGTTTTTCATCATCGCTCATTTTAGCAAATCTATCATTTGCCCTTTTTATTTCGGTTACAGTGTAATCTTGCTCTGCATTTTTTCTTTTTAAAATAAATAAGTCAAAGGCAATAAAAGCGGCTTTTTCAAAACGCAGTGCTTTACTGCCATCGGGCATTGTATAGCTCAAATCAGTTCTTGTCCAATCTAGCACTGGCATAAAATTATAAGTGACTATATTAATACCGCAAGCACTTAAATTTTGTATTGATGTTTTATAGTTTTCAATATAACTTTCAAAGTTTTCGTTTTGAGTTTTTATGGCTTCGTGTACTGGTACACTTTCTACTACACTCCAAGTTAAACCAGCCTTCTCAACTTCATCTTTTCTTTTTTTAATTTCATCTACAGTCCACACCTCACCATTTTTTATATGATGCAATGCTGTAACTACACCAGTACATCCTGCTTGCTTAATATCCATTAAACTTACTGGGTCATTTGGGCCATACCACCGCATGGTTTGTATCATTGAATAATTCATTCCTAAATAATTATTAATCTCTATTTGATTCTATACATTTTTTACGGCTTGCCTTGCTACTAATTTCCATTTTCCATTTTGCTTTTGCCACACCAACAATATTTTTAAATGCACTTCGCCAGATTGTTTTCCTTTATCATTTGTAGTACCATCTAACTTATGCCTAACTATGGCTACTTTTTTATTAATTGTTATTTGCTGTTCTGTTATGTTAATACTTACAAAATCAGATTTGCCACTTACAATTTTTTCAATAAATGCTTTTTTATCTTCTACTGCACCACCACTATGCCCATAACTTAATGCTGAAGATGATAAATCGTCCAACATGGCAGAGTCTGCATTTACCATAGCCGTGGTTAATTTTTTTACTGCTTCTTCTACTTGCAGCTTTGCTTTTTTTTGTGCTTGTATGGTTGTGCAAAATGCACAAAACATAATTAAATAAATAAATTTCATTTTATTTTTGTTTAAATCTTATCCAATCAATTTTGGCAAAACCACCATCGTTTGTTTTTTCGTTACGTGTATAAAACATACCAATTTTAGCCCCAACCCATTTACCTGGCTTTGCTGTAAATGAATTTTCAATTTTGGTAAACTTAATGCCATCCACACTATAGCTAAAGTTACATACAGCACCTTTATTAACTTCTATTTTAAAAAACAGTTCGTTTGTATTACTCTTTTCTATTTGTTTTGTTATTTCTTTTGCACCCTTTTCTGCATTGTCACACTCAGTGTATGAAATAACTAATCCATCTTCTTTTTTTGATACTGCTAAAAAAGCATAGGATGTACCTAAAATAGTAAAGCCAAATTTTTCATTTACTATATTGGGGTGAAATGAAAATTTTAAGGTGGCATCAAAAGTTTCGTAAGGAAATTTTTGGGATAAAATGTTGGGATAATTCCAAACTAAAATACTATCGGGTTGATAATATGCAAACATTTGATAATAGCCATCTGGTGTAGGATAACCCCAAGTTTCGGCCGCATTGCCTTGCCACTGCCATTGCAAACCTAATTGTGTTGCATTAAACTCATCGCTATCTGCAACAATAAAATCCTTAGTATTATTTGAACTTGCTATGTTATTAATTTTACTAACAGGCTCTCCAATGCCGTCTCCATCTTCATCACTACCTATTATAGGCCAATTATTTTTCCATTGCATAGGTTGTAAATGCACCACTCTACCATAGGCTTCTTTATCTTGAAAATGTATAAAAAAATCATTCCCCTTTTTATCCTGAACCCAAGCTCCTTGATGTGGTCCATTAACTATAGTTTTACCTTGGTGCATTACAATTTTTCTTTCGTACGGCCCATAAATATTTTTACTACGTAATACTGTTTGCCAACCCGTACTTACGCCACCAGCTGGTGCAAAAATGTAATAGTATCCATTACGTTTGTAAAGTTTTGGCCCTTCTATTGTGCCATCTTGTAAATGTCCATCATAAACCAAAACAGGTTTACTAATTACACTATCTGCATTTGCATTTAACTCTTTAATTATAATTACTGATTTTATACCTGCCCTGCTACCTGCATACGCATGAGCTAAATAAACTTTTCCATTGTCATCCCATAAGGGGCAAGGGTCAATTAAACCTTTTCCTTTTTGAATTAATTTAGGTGGCGACCAACCACCTGTAATTGTTTTTGATTTGATGACATAAATGCCAAAATCAGGATCGGGATAAAAAATATAAAATTCATTTTTATGATACCGAATAGAGGGTGCCCAAACACCAGCCCCATGCCGCACTGAGGAAAAATAATCTTTAGGTACTAACTCTTGTAAGGCATGGCCAATTAATTTCCAATGCACTAAATCTTTTGAATGCAAAATGGGTAAGCCTGGAACCGATGTAAAACTTGATGAAACCATATAATAATCATCTCCCACTCTTATAGCATCAGGGTCGCTATAGTCTGCATGAATAATAGGATTTGTAAAAGATTGAGCAAAGCATATATTACTTGCTAATACAATAATTATTGTTACCCCTATTTTTACAAATTTATTTTTTGACATATTTATAATGCTGGCATCCACCCGTTAAAAATATTTTTTAATGTAAATTTATTTGCTTCTCTTAAAGTTAATTGCTTAGCCCAACTTACTCTTTCCTTTTTACTTGTACCTTCGCCAGTGCTATTGTATTCGGCATAAAAAGTTGTTTTTTCATTATCACTATTTCGCCAATTATCCCAACCTTGCTTTACGATATGATTACCCATTTCCGTGTTAATAAAAACAGTTTTTGCATAAGGTCGCCATGGCCTCCCTAAATATACTTTTTTTGCAGCGGTATCTGCAATTAGTTTACAATTAAAAAAAATAAAACCAAATTTTTGTGATGGCCTTGTTGCTGCTGCAGTAATGAAAGAATTAGTTAAGCTTTTAATAGTACAGCTTTGCATTACCAATACAGCTTCGCCAAAAATAAAATCGGTTGTGCCTTCAATAAAACAATTTGTAAGGTATTGCCTACTATTTTCTGTAGCTGCATAGTAAGTATCTTGATTACCTACTAATCTACATTTTTTTGCTACAAACCTATCTCCCTCTACATGTAACGCCACAGCCTGCCCTAACCTGCCAGCAGTGTTTTTTATGGTTATATTTTCTATGCTACAATCGTTTCCTTGTATTAAAACAGTATATGAAGTGTATGTTCTTACTGTATCTGTTTTTAAAAAATAAGAAGGGGAGGATAATTTTTTGCCAGCATAATCATTATAAGTTATAATAGTACTGTCTTTACTTTCACCTAATAATACAATATTTGTTTTCCAACTTGGGATAATAATTTTTTCATTGTAGGTTCCATTTTTAATAAGAATAGTTACTTTTTGTTGCGATAAATCTCTAACAGCAAAAATGGCTTCTTGTATGGTTTTAAAATTTCCGCTACCATCTTTAACCACAGTAAATGATGATGGATATATCTGCTTTTGTGAAAAAGCGATTGTACTTACAAAACACACTAACAAAAAAAATGTAGCCTTCATTTTATACTATTATGGAAAAGAAAAAAGCTGCTACAAATGCAGCAGCTTTTTCACTATTTAACAAATTAATATCCCGGATTTTGTTTTAACAACCCTTGATAGCTTGCAATTGTACCTTGATCGTAAGGTAGCAATTCGCTTTTGCCAGGTGTAAAATAAAAAGCCATTGCTTGCCAAATTGGTTTAGCTGGCGATCCATCAACCACTAATACATTAGCCGTTAAGTTTTGTGCCCAATCGGCTCTTGTCCACCCTGTAGTTGGTGATGGTATTTGCGTAGGACGCCAAAAAGGTTGTGCATTAAGAGCAGTATTTGTACCTGCAAAAAATTGAATTTCTTCTCCTGCATTTTTCCAATAAATATATTGTGGCACATTTGTGTATGAGCCTATTCTGTCTCTTATTTGTTGAATTTTTGTTCTGGCTTCTGCAATTTTTGTACCTAACAAATTCCAACGTAGCAAATCGTATTTTCTAATCCCTTCATGCCCAAACTCTAAAAAGCGTTCGTTTACTATAGCATCAAAAAAAGCAGCTTTGCTTGTAGGTGTTACACCAATTAAACTTGTGTTACCTCTATAAGCTCTTCTTCTTACTTCCTCAAAAGCAGTTATAGCTGCAGCATCTGGCCCATTATTAATTTCATTTACTGCTTCTGCATACATTAGTAACACATCGCTAAATCTTATCACACTCCAATTATAACCAACATTTAATATTGTGCCAGGCAACAATGGCACCCTCCAATCTCTACGATACTTACCTGTATTTAATTCACCTAACCTACGTTGACTTTTGATATTTGTTGACGAGGTTACTTGGTAATGTGTTAATGTAATATCTCTTCTGGTATCAACAGAATCAAACGCATAAAAATAGTTGGGCAACATTTGAATACCACCGCCACCAGCACCATATCTTGATGCGTTACTTAAATTTGGTCCATCGTAATTACCCATACGACTATCGCTATTAGCATTACCACCACCTGCACCTACTTCAAAAAGTATTTCGGCTTGAGGATCAAAAACAAACGATGTAACCTTTCTCCAAATATCTTCGTAATTGGGATTAAGTGTATGTTGATCTCTTCTTGCCATTAACTCTTCACACTCTTGTTTGGCAATGGCATAGTAAGTTAAATAATCAGCCTTACGTTCCATAGTACCTAAGCCAGTACCAGCTAGGTTTGACCTTAATGAATAACCTCCTCTAAATAAAGCAATTCTTGCCATTAATGCTTTTATTGCTCCTTTTGTAATTCTTTCATTTCTAGCCCCAGCATCTGTACGCCAAGGCACTAAATCTTTTGCAATGGCTAAATCTGCTAATATTTTATCATACGTAGAATCTCTATTTGTAGTAGGTATAAATAAATTGGTTTGCTTGTAAGCAGGAATCATAGGTGCTGGTACATCGCCCCAATTTCTTATTAACTCGAATAAGTATTGTGCTCTTAATGTTAATGCTTCGCCATGCAAACGCTTTACTGCTGCTTGCTCTGCCGCAGTACCACTAGTATATTGTTTCATTAGCGGAATTTGCTCTATACACAAATTTGCTTTTTCTAATCCTCGATAAAGCTGACGAAATGGATTTGCAATTTCTGCATTACTTAATAAAAGTTGGTATCTTCCTACACCTCTTCTTCCATTATCTAAATTTCCCGATACAATACCTTCATCTGTATCGTAAGGGTAATACATACTAATACGAATACCGTAGCCATTATCGCCTTGTAACTCGTCGTACACCCCAATTAAGGCGGTTGTAGCGTTTGACACATCGGAAAATGCTTCGGCAATACTAAATTGTGAAACAGGCTCTACTTCAGTAAATTTTTTACATCCAGTAAACAATGCCAATCCTGTAATGATGGCTGTTGTTATAATTATTTTATTGATATTATTTTTCATAAAAAACAATTTTATACATTTAGAAAGTAACATTTACACCAAACACCCAAGTTCTTGAACGAGGATATGCAGCAAAATCAACACCCGGTGTTAATGGGTCTGTTCTTCTTGCTGTAACATCAGGGTCGTAACCAGTATAGCTTGTAATAGTAGCTAAATTGTTTACGGTAGCATATAATCTAAAGCTAGAAATTTTGGCTTTGTTAGTTAATGTTTTTGGTAAAGTATAACCTAATGTAACATTATTAATTCTTAAATAAGAGCCATCTTCAATTGCCCAAGAGTGTAACCACCAACGTTGTGTTCTTACTGGTGTCCAAATTTTTGCATTGGCATTAAGATTGGTTAACTCTGTAGGGTCTGTAACTACAGCACCAGTTGTAGGGTTAATATTAGTCCATCTATCCTTCATTATACCTAACAAATTATTATTGGGGAATGAGCCATCTGTCCATTCAATTTTATTAGCATTGTAAATATCATTACCCACTACAAAGTTTACAAACACACTCATATCAAATCCTTTGTATGCAAATTGGTTATTCCAACCACCTGTAAATTTAGGATTAGCGTTACCAATAATAGTTCTGTCTTTATCTGCAGAAATTACACCATCGCCATCTAAATCTTTCCACTTTACTACACCAGGCTGTGGTGCACCATTAATAGTTATTGATGGAATGCCTGCTTTTAAAGTATATGTTTTTAAAGTTGCGTTGTAATCAAAGTCTTCTACTTTATAAAAACCATCTGTAACAAACCCATACATTTGACCAACAGGGTCGCCTACTTTTACCAAATAATCGGGCTGCCCATCGCTTCCTTGCCATCCAGAGTTTCTTTCAATTTGACTTACACCCCCTAAACTTTCCACTCTATTTTTATTAAATCCGATATTAAAATTAGATGTCCAAGTAAAACTTCTTTTAGCAATGGGAGTAGCATTTATTTGAACTTCTACACCACGGTTTGATGTAGCTCCAATATTTTGTATTTGACTATTATATCCAGTTGTTGGAGGAATGGCTACATCTAACAATAAATTTTTTGCACTGTTTTTATATACATCAACTGTAAGCTGTACTTTGCTTTTGAATAACGACAAGTCTAAACCAAAATTTTGGGTTGTATTTTCTTCCCATCTTAAATTTGGATTAGCTAAAGATGAAGGGGAAAATCCTGGTAATATAGAGTGATTAATTGCATACTGTCCTGAAACACCATACAATTGCATGTATAATAAATCGCTTATCCGATTATTACCTACAGATCCATAGCCAAATCTAATTTTACCATCATCCAACCATTTTAAATTTTGAGCAAATTTTTCTTTGGTAAAACGCCAAGCTATTGAAGCTGATGGAAATACTAAGTTACCATTAGTAGGACTAAATTTAGATGACCTATCTGAACGTAGATTAAAAGTAGCTAAGTACTTATCATCATAAGCGTAATTTAATCTTCCAAAGAAAGAGGCAATACGGCTAGGAGGATTAGTAAATGTAAAGCCTGCTGGTTGAGTAGAACCTGGAGGTGGTGTACCTAAGCCCATATTAGCTAATGCTTTTTCAGGGGTGATATCTGCAGGAAAAAAATTAGTTTGATTTAAAGAGTTTGATACTCTTACATCAATAATCTCTTGCCCTACTAACGCTGTAAAATCGTGATGCTTTTTAAAGTTGTTAACTGTGTATTGTAATGTATTAGAATTACTTATTGATCTGTTGTATTGGTAACCAATAGATGCTACTGGTAATGATGCAGCATTACGAGCCGTACCAGTTATTTTACTAAAAAATAAGTCTTGCTGTGTTACTACATTATCAAAACCTACTGTACTTCTAAACGTAAGATTTTTAAGAATATTAAAGTTTAAGTACCCTGTTAAATAAGTACCTTTTGTATATTGACGTCTGTACTCAGCTTGCGTTAAAATGATAGGGTTAGTAGCAAAGTTTGATAATAAATAATAGTTTTCATCAAAATCATCAATACCGCCAGTTGGTGTATTTAACTCAAAAGGGCGATAAAAAATTGAATGACGTAATCTGTTAGTAGCTTTTGTTCCGCTATTGCTGGTACCAATACCTCTTACGGTTTGGTCTAAATAACGGGCTGTCATCCCTACTTTTACTTTGTCGGAAACTTTATGATCTAATTTAAAGTTTACTAAATTTCTATCAAAGCCACTTTCTAATTGTATTCCATCTTCTCTATTAGCTGTTAAGCTTAAGTTGAAAGTAGTAGCTTGGTTACCGCCATTTATAGATAGATTATGATTTTGATATTTTGCATTTCTGCCAAACACTTCTCCCTGCCAATCAATTGGCGTTACATTTTTATAGTTACTTAATGTATCCCAAGTGGTACCATAAGTTTGAGCAAAGCTTGAGCTATCTGTAGATGAACCTCTTGTTCTTTCCCATTGCCAAAGTACAAAATCGTAAGGGCTAAGCACTTCCATTTTTTTAGGCAATTGCCTAATACCAAATGAGCCATTGTAAGCTACTTGCGTTTTTCCGGGCTTGCCCGTTTTTGTTGTTATCATAACTACGCCATTTGCCGCTCTTGCACCATAAATAGCAGTAGTAGAAGCATCTTTCAATACATCTATTGATTGAATATCTTGTGGGGAGATTACAGAAAGTGCGTTTTCTACTTGTATTCCATCAACAATATACATAGGTGAGTTATCTTGAGTGATAGAACCTCCTCCTCTTACTCTTATAATAATATCTGCACCCGGTGCACCTTCGCTACTAATGGCTTGTACACCTGCTAATCTTCCTTGCAAGGCTTCGGCAGCAGATGATAAAGGAATATCCTTTAATTGTTTTGCATTAACTGATGATACAGTACCTGTTAAATCTTTTCTTTTTACTGTGGCATAACCCACCACTACTACATCTTCGCCAGTTACGGTTTCCTTTGTTAATTGAACTGAACCAATATTATCTCCGCTTGTAGTTACAATTTTTGACCCATAGCCAACAGAAGATATAATTAAGTCGTAAGGAGGATTACCCGTAACAGATAAGGTAAAATTTCCTTCCTTATCCGTTTGTGCCCCTTGTTTTAGTTTTTTGGTAATAATGTTGGCACCTGCAATTGGACTGCCGTTTTCGTCCACTACCTTACCCGAAATTTGTTTTGTTTGTGCTGTAAGTAAAAGTGAAGAAATCAAAAGCAGGCATGATAACATCAAATGCTTCATATAGCTGTTTGTTTTGTGATGAAATAAAATTTACAATCGTTAATTGAATTTTTGGTCAATCAATTTGATGCTAAATTTCAACATTTTAAGAATAGGGTTATTAAATTTTTACGCAATCGTTCCCAACCCATATATCTTTACCAAGGCTTTATTACTATTGCGTTTAGCAATAAATTTATACTTAGTTGATTTATTTAGTTTAATATAATTGCATACCTTAACATTATGAAGTTTGAGGCTGTCACCATAAAAGATATTGCAAAAGCATTAGGCTTATCTACATCTACCATATCAAGGGCATTACGGGATAGTTATGAAATAAGTGCTGCTACTAAAAAAATGATATTGGATTATGCCAAAAAAATTAATTATGAACCCAACCCCATTGCATTAAGTTTAAAGGAACGAAAAAGCCATACTATTGGTGTGGTAGTTGGCGAAATTGCTAACAGTTTTTTTTCACAAGCTATAGATGGTATAGAATCGGTAGCTAATCAAAATGATTACACGGTAATTATTTCGCAAAGCCACGAAAATTTTGATAAAGAAATAGTAAGTATAAGGCAACTCACTAGCCGATCAGTTGATGGACTTTTACTATCAGTATCTGCAGAAACCAATAATTATAACTACTTAAAAGAGCTTAGTACAAAGGGATTGCCCATTGTTTTTTTTGATAGAATAGTAAATGAAATAAACACACACAAAGTTATAGTTGATAATTATAAAGGGGCATATGAGGCTACAGAACATTTGATAAAAAATGGTTGTAAAAATATTTTTGCGTTAGCTAATGTGGCGTTTTTATCTATTACCAAAGAACGTTTGGCTGGGTATAAAGCTGCTTTGTTTGATTATGGCATTAAGTTTAATCCTAAATTAATTTATCACTGTAAGCCTAGTGAGTTGTTTACTCCAAAAAATGAACAAGCTGTAAAAAAAATACTTAAACAAAATCCAAAGCCTGATGGCATTTTAGGCTTATCAGATCAGCTTACTACAGGCTGCATTAAGTTATTGAAGAAAGAAAAAATAAAAGTGCCAAAAGATATTAAAGTAATTGGATTTTCTAATAATGAACTTACCGATATTCTTCAACCATCATTATCTATTATAAAACAACCAGCTTTTGAAATGGGTAAAATTGCTACTCAACTTTTATTAAACTTAATTGAAAGTAAACGACCCATTAGTGAATTTATTACCACAGTGCTTAAGTCAGAATTAATCGTAAGAGAATCTACTGGATTAAAGTAGTATTTTTTGTAGCCCCTACAGGAATCGAACCTGTATCTTCAGAATCGGAATCTGAAATTTTATCCATTAAACTAAGGAGCCAAAAGATGTATGATGTTAGGTGTACGATGTTGGATGTACAAATACTCAATAAATTTTTTCAAAGACGTACATCACACATCTAACATCGAAGATGGTATTATCTGCCAAACTTTACAATATTACTACCAAATATTTTTACTGCTATGGCTAATAATATTACACCAAAAAATTTACGTACTACTGCCATGCCATTTGGTCCTAATACTTTTTCAATCCACTTTAGTGATAGTAATACTAAATAAATTACAATACAATTAATTAAAATACCTATCAAAATATTTATATCGCCATAATTAGCTTTTAAACTCATAATGGTAGTAAGTGTACCACTACCTGCAATTAATGGAAATGCTATGGGTACAATATTTCCGCTTTTTGCATTTTGATCAGGTTTAAAAAACTCTAAGCCCAACACCATTTCTAACCCTAAAATAAAAATTACTATGCTACCTGCTACCGCAAAACTTTTTACATCAAGCCCTAATAATTTTAAAAACTCTTGTCCTAAAAACAAAAATAAAATCATAAGACCCCCGCTAACTAATGTTGCTTGCCCTGATTTTATTACACCTCCCATTTTTTCTCTTAGTGCTGCTAAAATGGGTATAGAGCCCAGCATATCAATTACCGCAAATAATGTAAATGATACTGTAAGTATTTCTTTTATTGCTATTTCACTAAAATCCATAATACTATTTTTTACAAAGATAAAAGGGGAATTTGTAAATGCTATACTTATTAAATTTAGATAGCTAAAACTTAATTTTTGGCCTTGTTCAATTGCTCTTCTATGTTCAATAAACAACTTATACAAAGGCAATCATCATAGTTAGATTGAATAAAATTTTTTTCTACCTCTGTTAATTTTATAGCACTGCATTGGCATAAATGAATACTGCCCACCTTACACTCAAATTTTTGATGGCAAGATGGGCAATATTTTTGTTCGTGTTGGCACATACTTAAAAATTAAATCGTAGGCCACCAAAAAAGGTAGTGCCTAAAGTATTATAACCACTAACTTCTGTATAATCGCTATCTAAAATATTTCTTACATCTGCAAACAGAGTAAGCTTATTTTTATAAAAAGTGTACTGTGCATACACATTAAGTAATGCATAGCTTTGAAGGGTTACGTATTTTGTAGTAAATGTAGTATTATCAAAATAGGCATCTTCTCTTTTGTCAAATGCTGCAATATTAGTGCTTACGTAAAATTGTTTAGTTGCCTGATAACCTATGTTTACACCAAAGCTAGTTTTTGGACGGCGGAGTAAATTAAAGAAAGTAGTGTCTTTTCCTGCACCAGTTTTTGTGCTAATATTTCCATCCACAAAATTAAAAAAAGATTTTATCGAAAGATTTTTGATGCCAGTATAAGCTGCTTCTAATTCCAATCCATTATCTTTTTGTTTATCTTGATTTATGTATTGCGATTGAAACGTAGTGGAATTAAAGTAAAAAAATATTACTTCTTTTATAGTTCTATTAAAGTAAACGGCTCTTGCATTAAATTGATTATCCTTACTAAAATACTGTGCACCAATTTCTGAATTTATCGAAGACTCTGGCTTTAATTGCTTATTACCATATTCTGAGTAAAGTTGATATAAAGATGGCACTCTATACCCACTTGATAAATTAGCAAATAGTTTTACTTTATTATTTATTAAGTAAGATGGATTGATATTAAATACATAGTTGCTTCCATACTCCGAGTGGATATTTAACCTATTACCCAATTCTATATTAAACCCTTTTTGTGTGGAGATATTTGCAGCAGCATATATACCTACTTGGTTTTGTTTTAAACTATCTTTTCCTAATTCAGTTTTATAAGGTCCAAAAAAACCTACAGAGCTATACGTTTGATCTGTATTTGAAGCTCTAAAATCTCCTCCAACAGTTAACTTAACATTTTTATTTACATCAATACCAGCAAAGGTTTCAAAAAAATGTTCATTGCCTTTGTATATACCTTTTGCAAAAATATCATACCCATTTCTACTTTTAGTACTATCATCAATAAAAACTCTGTCAATAACATTGTGACTATATAAAATATTTAATTTTCTTTTCTTTAAGTCAACAGTTGTTTTAATTCCTACTTGTGTACTTTTTTGTTTGTAGGTATAGTCTTGCTCATCTGTAAAAGCGCCTTGGTCAATATCGCCATTTATTTGTGTGTATCTAAAAAATGGTTGCAAATACACTTTATTAGTAGCTTTAAAACCTACATTAGCTTGTACACTATTTTGCTTGTAACCATCTTTATCGCCATTGGTAGATATGGTTTCATTAATGCCTTTTGTAGTGGTATTGCTGTAGTTTATATTATAATCAACTTTATCTTTTGCACCATTAACACCTATGTTACCTCTAAAAGTATTATTGCTACCATAGCTGGCTAAGCCATTAACACCTACGATTTTATTACCGCCTTTTTTAGTAATAATATTTATTACACCAGCAATGGCATCGCTACCATACAATGTACTTTGGCTACCTTTTAAAATTTCAATACGTTCTACATTATCTATTGCCATATTACGTAAATCAAAATTACCGCCAATACCACTAGCATCGTAAACAGGTATGCCATCAATAGTTATTAAAGTATAGGCTATATTAGCACCACGTACATACACACTTTTATCTTTACCCATATTGCTATTAAATCCATTAATATAAACACCTGTTTTTTCGGTAATTAACTGTGTAATATCTCTACCGCCAGCTTTCTGTAATTCATCTTTAGTAATTACATTTACTACTTTGCCTGTGGCAGATGTTTTTAATGGAAACTTTGCGGCCGTAATAACCACTTCATTTAAAAGTTTTGTACTGTCTTGCCCTTGTGCAGTGCTGCTAATAATTACAGCAGCCGCAATAAAAATTTTCTTTTTCATTTTTTGAAATTTTTTTTGTTGTGACTGCTTTCTGGAAAAATGTAATTGAAGATTATCAATTACGGCGAAAATAAAAGAATGCCCTACATCCTAATATCCTCAAGCCTTTCACCCGAAAGCTGAATAATATGAATTGAATTTGGCAGGTCTTCTGGCTCAACCCATCTCTAACAACCTTCCCATTCACTATAATGAGTGAACAGTGGTTTTATTTGTTAGAAACCAAAAGCCCCTTTAGGGGTTTGGGGTTTTACAGCTACGGGGATAGCTCCTGATTTTAACAGGATTCCCTATTAATTCCGTTTTGAAATCGGAAACCAAATCTGGTGCAAATGTAATAGCTTGATGTGAAACTTTATAATTAATAATCTCCACAAATAGTGAACAAAAAAAATTATCTTTAAAGCATGGCTACAAAATCAAAACTAACCTTATTTGACTTTACCATGATAGTGGTAAGCCTAGTAATAGGCATGGGCATTTTTAGAACTCCCAAAAATGTAGCGGCGGAGTCGCCAGATACTTTTTTATTTTTTGCAGCTTGGATTGCTGGCGGATTAGTAGCACTTTGTGGTGCTTTAACCTATGCTGAAATTGGTAGCCGATTGCCAGTAACTGGAGGTTATTACAAAGTGTTTTCCTATGCCTATCACCCAAGTATTGCGTTTGCTATTAACTGTGTAATATTAGTGAGCAATGCTGCATCGCTAGCTATGGTAGCCTTAGTAGGCGGCGAGTATATTACTGCCATTTTTGTTCCTTTAAGTAAGGATGCCGAATGGATGAAAATTGCAGCCAATGCTAGCTATATTCAAACCTTACAAATAATAATTGCCATAGTTGCTATTGTTATTTTTTATGGCGTAAACTTATTGGGTTTAAAAATGAGTGCTAAAACTCAAAATGTATTAACTGTTATTAAAATAATTTTAATTCTGCTACTTATTACGCCTTTGTTTTTTGCAGATGCACAAGCCGTTAACCCAACAATAAACACTTTGGCTATTTCGCCAACATTTACTGAGTATATTAAGGCATTTGGTATAGGCTTAGTAGCTGTAAGCTTTACCTACGGAGGCTATCAGCAAACTATAAATTTTGGTGCAGAGGTAGATAAGCCAAATAAAAATGTGCCGAGAGGAATATTTTTTGGCATTGCAATCATCATCATTTTATACCTAACTATTAATTATGCTTACATAAAAGTTATAGGTTTTGAAAATTTAAAAGACACCAAAAATATTGCGGCCGTAATGGCATCAAAGGTATTTGGTATAAATGCAGAAAGAATACTATCAGGCTTTTTATTTTTAAGTGTATTGGCTTATGTAAATGTGTTATTAATGAGTAACCCTAGGGTAATGTTTGCCATGAGTGAGGATAAAATTTTACCTGCGGCTTTTGGAAAGCGTAACCCCAAAACAGATGTGCTTACTATTTCATTAACTGTTTTTGCTGCCATTTGTATTTTTATAGTTTTTTGGGCTAAGGAGTTTGATAAAATATTAAGCTTTACCATTTTTTTAGATTGCTTTGGTATGGCACTTTCTGCAGCTACTATATTTATACTACGTAAAAAAACTAAGCATTTAGATGATAGTGGCATTTACAAAATGAAACTATTTCCTATACTACCACTTATATTTATTGTTGCTTATGTATTTGTGGCCATAAGCATAGCACTTGATTATGAAAAAAATAACTATGCAGCGGCTATAGGATTGGGTGTAATGGCAGCTTTTATGGGGCTATATTTTATACTTAATCGTATTACTAATACCCATAAATAACCGTTTGTATAAAATACAACACTTCTTTACCAAATACTGTTATATTTTTGTTGTATGCGTTACATTTTTAACTCGTTACTGTTTATTATTACTTTTAGTATTACTGCATCTGCACAAAAAAAGTGGAGTTTGTTGGATTGTGTAAACTATGCAATGGATAATAATATTACTATTAAGCAAACAAGTTTACAAACTAACTTGGCAGAATTGCAATATAAACAGAGTAAGTTAAGCCAATACCCTAATGCAAATTTTAGTGCAAGTACTGGAGTTAGCAGTGGTAGAAATCAAGATCCCACTACATTTACATTAATTACGCAAACTTATTTATCGGCAAATATGCAATTACAAAGCAGTGCCGATATTTTTAATTGGTATAGCAAAAAAAACACTATTGCAGCAAATGGTTTTGAAGTAGAAGCAACTAAAGCAAGTACAGATAAATTAAAAAATGATATAGCATTATCTGTAGCAAATGCTTATTTGCAAATTTTATTAGCAAAAGAGCAACAAAAAATAGCAGATGTACAACTGCAACAATCAAAAGCCCAACTAATAAATACTCGTAAGCTGGTGAATGCTGGTAGTTTGCCAGAATTAAATGCCGCCGAGTTAGAAGCACAAGTTGCAAGAGACAGCGCTAATTTAATTGCTGCAAAAGGAAGTGTGGAGCAAGGTCTTTTATCTTTAAAAAGTAGTATGGGTTTTGATGCTGCAACAAATTTTGATATTGACAATCCGCCAGCAGATAAAATTTTTGTTGAAAAAATTGGAGACTTACTACCAGAGATTGTATACGCCTCTGCAATTGCTAATATGCCACAACAACGTTTTAATGATTTTAAAATAAAGGCTGCAGAAAAATCAAAAGATGCAGCAAAAGGAGCTATGTATCCAACCATTTCAGCATTTGGTAGTTTAGGTAGCAGGTTTAATAACAGAGCTACACAAATTACTAGTTCACAAAAAATAAACGCCCCAATAGGTAACGTTACGATCGGCTCTACAGCTTATGATGTTTTTCCACTTGTGCCGTTCACAAATTACACTTTTGATAAAACTCCACTATTAAGTCAGTTAAACGAAAACTTTAATCAAAGTATAGGATTAAGCTTAAGTGTTCCAATTTTTAACGGAGGTAGCTTAAAAACTAATTATGAAAGAAGTAAGATAAACATACAAAGTCTTCAACTTCAAAAAGATTTAGACAATCAAAAACTAAAACAAGATATTTATCAAGCCTACAACGCTGCAGTTGTTGCTTTAGAAAAATTTAATGCTAGCAAAAAAAGTGTGGAAACTGCAGAACGTAGTTATGGCTTTGCTAACCGCCGTTACGAAATTGGCATGTTAACTACATTAGAATTAATTACAAATCAAAATAATTTATTAAGAGCAAAATTAGAATATGCACTAAATCAATTTGATTATGTTTTTAAAATGAAAGTGCTGGAGTTTTATAAAGGCATGGGGTTGAAATTCTAAATGATTACATCCCACAAAGACACAAAGGCACAAAGGCACAAAGGAGCACAAAAAACTACGTAGTGAACTTTGTAAACTTTGTTTCGTGGTGTGAAAATACGCTAAGATAAAAGCTGAATAAAGATAAAAAGTACAAGAGTGCGACGCCAATGAAGGTGAAAAAAGATAATTGGTTAGGCTCACAAAAAATAAACTTATGAGTAAAAAACTAAAATGGATTTTAATTAGTTTGGGCATTTTGTTAGTACTATTAACTGTACTTAGCAAAGCTGGTATGTTTGGCAAAGATGAAGGCAAAAAAGTAACTGCCGAAAAAGTACAAAAACGCACTATTATTGAATTAGTAAATGCCAGTGGAAAAATTTATCCTGAAATAGAAGTAAAAGTAAGCCCTGAAATTAGTGGCATTATTACAGAGTTAAATGTGCAAGAAGGTGATACTGTTAAAAAAGGTCAAGTACTAGCTCGTATTGATGCTGACCAATATAATATACAACGCAGCCAAGCTGCTGGTGGTGTAGCACAATCTAGTGCCCAGGTTAGTAGCTCACAAGCACAAGTAAACAACTCACAAGCGGCATTAGACGCATTAAATGCTCAAATGGAACAAAGCCAACGCAATTATGATAGATTAAAAAGATTATTTGATGAAAAAGTAATTAGCCGTAGTGAGTTGGATGTGGCCGAAGCCAGCCTACGTAGTGCAAAAGCTAATTACAACGCTGCGGTGCAAGGTATAAAAGGTGCTAGTGCAAATGTGCAAAGCGCAAGAGCCGCTGTGCAACAATCGCAAGCTAATTTACAAAGAGCCAATAAAGATTTAAGCCGCACTATTATTACAGCACCTAGCGATGGCGTGGTAAGTTTATTAAATGTAAAAAAAGGTGAAAGCGTAGCTGGTAATAGCTTTAACGTAGGTACCGAAATTTTGCGTATTGCCGATATGCAAAAAATTGAAGTACGTGTAGATGTAGGAGAAAACGATATACCAAAAGTAAAATTAGGCGATAGTGCTTTGGTAGAAGTAGATGCTTATAGTGGCAAAAAATTTAAAGGTTTAGTTACACAAATAGCTAGTAGTAATAATGGTGCTGCTGCACAAAATGCATTAAGCAATGCTACAAGCGATGTTACACAATACAAAGTGTACATTAGAATTTTACCAGATAGCTATGCCGATTTGTTAGGGAAGGGTACATTTCCATTTAGACCTGGTATGAGTGCTAGTGCCGACATTCAAACAAAAACGCATGCCAATGTTTTAAGTGTACCCATTAATGCTGTAACTACAAGAGAAAAAGTAGATAGTACAAAAACTGATAGTGATAAAAAGAAAAAAGATGATAGCGATGCAAAAGCTACAAGTGTAGATGCCGATGATTTAGATGTTGTTGCCTTTATTTTACAAAAAGACGGCACTGTTAAAAAAGTAAAAGTTAAAACAGATATACAAGATATTAACTACATAGAAGTAACCGAAGGATTAAAAGAAGGCGATGAAGTTATTACTGGCCCTTATGAATTAATTAGCAAAACACTTAAAGAAAAAGACAAAGTAAAAAAAGTTGAGAAAAAAGATTTATTTGACAAATAATTGAATTGTTAATTAATTTAAAAAATAATTGTATAGCCTTGTAATGGCATTTTATTTGCCGATTAAAAATACATCCGATTTTAATCGGCATTTCTTTTATTACTAAAACCTAATTGTGAAACTAAATTTTACGCTACTATTCTTGTTTTTTATTGCTACCAATTTTTGCTATGCTCAAAAAACAACTACACTTACCGTAAGTGTAAAAAATCAAAAACAAGATACTGCTATTAGTGCTACAGTACAATTACTTAGTTGGCCAGATTCTGTTTTAGCAAATACATTAATTACATCAAAAAATAAAGCTCAGTTTACTGTTTCACAACTATCAAAGTATTTAATAAAAGTTTCTAGTGTGGGATATAGTGATGTTGAACGAACTATAAATATTACAGATAAACCTATAAGCACTTCTATATTTTTAAATAACAATACAAAATCTTTACAAACAGTAGTTGTACAAAGCAAAAAGCCATTAATAAAACAAGAAGATGATAAAACCATTGTAGATGCTACTGTTTTAGCCAATAGCAGTACCAACGCATACGAAGTTTTAGAAAAAACGCCTGGTGCCATTGTTGACCAAGATGGCAATGTATATTTAAGTAGCATGACACCTGCCACCGTTTTTATTAATGGTAGAGAAATGAAATTAAGCAGTGCCGATATTGCATCGCTATTAAAAAGCTTGCCAGCAGGTAGCGTTAGCAAAGTTGAAATTTTACGAAACCCATCAGCTAAGTATGATGCTGCTAGTAGTGGTGGTATTGTAAATATTGTTTTAAAAAAAGGAGTAAAGCTAGGCAGTAGTGGTAGTGCAAATATTGGATATTTTCAAGGAAAATATAGCACACAAACTGCTGGTGTAAATATTAATAAAAGTGCAGGTAAAGTAAATAGTTATTTTAGTTATCAATTTACAAAGCGTAACAATTTTGAAGAATTAAATACTGATAGAAAGATTGGATTTGACACTTCCTTGGTTTCACAAAGAGCTTATACAACTTACCCAAGCATTAATAATTATTTTGGCGGAGGAATTGATATTGCTTTTACCAAAAAATTTAATATTGGTTACGATTTACGTATTAGCCAAAACAATGGTAAAAGCCATGCCAGCAATGCAAGTGACATTATTAAAACTACTACCCAAGCTTTAACAGGCGATAACTTATCACTAATCAATAATAAAAACAATTCATTATTCTTAGGCAATAGCATTTCTTCAAAATACAAAATAGATAGCCTTGGTAGCGAATGGACAACAGAGCTGAGTTACAACTATTATAAAAACAACAATAATCAAGACTATATAAATAACTCATACCTTCCCATTAAACCTCCTACACTAGGTGATGGAAAAAACGAAAACAACAAAAATGTATTTACAGCACAAACCGATTTAGTTTATAAAATTCCTAAAGTATTTAATATAGAAGCTGGTGTAAAAACCACCATTAGTAATAGCAGAAACGGTGCAAACTATTTTATTGATAGTGCAAGTACAGGAAGAAAAGTAGACAACTATCAAACCAATACATTTAAGTACAACGAAACTATAAATGCAGCTTATTTACAACTTTCAAAAACCTTTTGGGGTTTTACATTAAAACCAGGCTTGCGTTTAGAAACTACTAATATCAGCGGCAGACAAATTATTCCTTACGACACTTCATTGTCTATTAAACGTACCGATTTATTTCCTTATGTTTTTTTACGACATAATTTATTTAAACTGTTTGGTATGCAGTTAGTAGGTAATGCTATTTATCGTAGAAGTATAAGAAGGCCTTACTATGAAGTATTAAATCCTTTTCCAAAATTTGTAGATCAATATTTATTTGATGTAGGTAACCCAAATTTAAAACCACAGTTTACTACTAACTATGAGTTTAATATTATGTTTGAAGATTTTCCGGTATTTGCTGTTGGTGTAAATGAAACTAAAGATATTTTTACAAACGTAACCTATCAAGATGATGCTAGAAAAATTGCTTTTAGAACTTATGATAATTTAGGAAAAAACAAAGAATTTTATTTTAGAGCAGTAGGAGGTATTCCGCCTGGTGGCAAATACTTTTTTTACATGGGTGTACAGCATAATTTAAATGAGTACAATGGGTTTTATGCAAATCAGCCGTTAAACTATAAAAGAGGTAGTTGGGTATTTTTTATGTATCAAGAGTATAAACCAAATAATGGATTAACATTAAACTTACAAGGATTCATGCGTACGAAAGGGTTACAAAATTTTTATGAGCTTGATAACTTTGGTGGATTATATATTTCTGCCAATAAAAGTATTTTGAACAAAAAAGGCAATCTTATTCTATCAATAAACGATGTGTTTAGAACCAACCAACAACGCTTTGCATTAAATCAGGCCAATGTAAGTGCAAGCGGTAATCGCTTAAACGATACTCGTAGAGTTGGGTTAACCTTTAGATATAATTTTGGCTTAAGCAAACCTAAAGAAAATAGTGAGTTTGGTGGTAATGTGGAGAATAAGGTTAATTAATTTTGTAAATAAATTTTCATTAGTAAATGAAACTAATCTCTATAATTTTTTGTTTATTCTTTTCAATTAACCTGTATTCGCAAACAACTAAAATTGATTCCCTAATAAGTAAGTATGGTTTAGAGAAGCAGATTTTGGATGACTGGAAGAAAGACAAGTATGGTTGTAAGAAATTACGAAGTTCTCATGCCCGTAAGTTAGAAAATAATGAAAAAATTATAGGCATACATATAAAAGAGTTTCTCTCTTTATTTGGCACACCAAATAAAATCAACAGGGATCAGTTATACGTATACAAAGTTTACGCAAATTGTAATAGAAAAAATAATAAATTAAAGGATACTAATTATGCCGAATTAGTTGCTGCTTTTAATAATGATAAATTAATTTCGATAAGCCTACTTATAACAGAGTAAAATCAATTAAACAACTTCTCCGCAACAGCTACACTCTCTGGTTTACCTACATCTACTAAATTATCACCGCTATGGTCGTACCCTAAAATAGTATGTTCGGCAGCTAGGTCTAAATAGCTATCCATTATAGAAAACTTACCTGTTTGTTTTATTAAAGAGAATATTTTGGGTTCGTAAATTACTACACAGCTATAAGCCTTTTCAACAAGATTTGGTTTATCAATAGAAATTTTAGTTTCACCAGTTTGTAAATTTTTCCACCCACACAATCTATTATTGTCATCAAACAATAATACTCTACTACTTTTACGGTTAGTAACACCAAATGTAACCAGCGGTTTATGTTGCAAATGAAATTGCATTAATTTATTTAAATCTAAATTGGTAAGTATATCTACATTTAAAGAAATAAAGGGCTTATTACCATCAAGCAAATGCCTAGCTTTCATTAAGCCACCGCCTGTTTCTAATACCTCATCGCTTTCGTCACTTACAATTACATTACTTCCCCAGCCCTTGTTTTGTTCAATGGCATCTATAATTTGTTGTGGAAAATGATGAATATTTACCACCACATCAGCAATGCCGTATTGTTGTAAATATTCAATATTGCGTTGTAATAACGATTTGCCGTTAACAATTGCTAAGGCCTTTGGATGTTTTTCAGTCCAAGGTTTGAAACGAGTGCCAAGGCCTGCTGAGAATATTATTGCTCTAAGCCCCTCCGCCCCTAAAGGGGGACTTTGGTCTCCATTATTTTTAAGTTCTTTTATATTACTCATAATCTCTTTTATAACAACATCTAAATTATATAAAACTTGTCGATTTGTAAATCTAATAACTTTAATGCCCAAACCTTCAATTTCAGCTTGCCTTATTCCATCATTTATTTTTACATTTTCTTTCCCATGTATTAATCCATCTATTTCTACAACCAGTTTTAATTTATGACAATAAAAATCTGCAACATAAAACAATAAAGGGTGTTGCCTTCTAAACTTTACTCCAAGTTTATTCCCAGCTAGTTCATTCCAAATAATTTCTTCCTCATGAGTCATTGATTTTCTTAACACTTCTGCCCTCTTAAAAATTAAATGAGAAGCTCCATAGTGCATATTTATATTTCCACTTTTCATACAAAAGATTAATACGCCACTGAAAAGAAACTAAATTCAAAACATTTTATCATTGATGGCTACTTTAAAATTATAACTATGCACCTCTAAATATTATGCTATTTTAATAACGATTTGAAGCTAAGGCTAAGCCCCCTCTAGGGGGTTTGGGGGTTTTTCTTCCAATTTTCTTTATTTGTATGACTTAAATTAATCTTAACCTTAAACTTATTTTTTAAATGCCTTGCTACTGCCTCTGCTGCATAAACACTTCGGTGTTGGCCGCCAGTACAACCAAAATTTATGCATAAGTTTTCAAAGCCCCTTTTTATATAATCTTCTACCGAAATATCAATAGCAGCGTAAACACCAATTAAAAATTCTGGCATTTTAGTTTGTTGCTCCAAAAAATCTTTTACGGGTTTATCTAGCCCACTTAAATGTTTATAATCGTCAAAACGGCCTGGGTTTAAAATTCCTCTCATATCAAATACAAAGCCACCACCATTTTTAGTTTCATCTTTAGGATACCCTTGTTGTATAAACGAAAAGCTACAAACATCCACCACTAAAGGTGTATCTTCTGTTGCTTGTATTGGTGTAAATTGTTGAATTACTTCATCGCTAATACAAATATCAAGCACTTTTTTAAACTCTGGTACTGCAATACCTATGCTTTGATTATTTACAAACCACTTTAAATTTTGCAATGCTAAAGGTATGCTTGTTAAAAAATGTGCTTTACGTTCAAACAAACCTCTAAAACCATACGCCCCTAACACTTGTAATAAACGTATTAATACATATCCATTGTACTGGCTTTTAAAAACATCTCTATCCACCGTTTCTTCTACAATCGTTTCAAACGAATTCATGTAATCCTCTAGTAAATAACTTTTCCATTCATCAGGCAAGTTTGCTTTAGCTTGCCATAATAAACTAGCTACATCATATTGTGGTGCACCTTTCATTCCGCCTTGGTAATCAATAAAACCCACATCACCATTATCTTTCACCATTATGTTTCTACTTTGAAAATCTCTAAACATAAAAAATTTATACTCGGTGTGAGATAAGTAGTTGCTTAAGGCTTCAAAATCATCAATTAATTTTTGCTTGTCGTAAGGTCGGCGTAAAGCATCTAAAAAGTAATATTTAAAATACAATAAATCTGCCAGTATAGCTTGCTTACCAAAAGATGAATTAGTAAGACATTTTTTATAGTTTAAATCTTCGTGACCTTTTACTTGCAAAAGAGCAAGTTGATGTAAACTTTTTTTGTACAACTCATACACTTCTTTTGTATATCCCAAATCCTCTAATTTATTTAACAACGAAGCATCGCCAAAATCTTCCTGTATGTAAATATCTTTTTCTTTGTTAATACAATACACTTGGGGTGTAGCCAATTTCTTTTTAGCAAAATGTTCGGTAAAGTATAAAAAAGATTCGTTTTCTTTTATGTTAGCACCATGTGTGGCAATAAAAGATTTTGCATTTGTATTAATGCGGTAGTAATGGCGTTCGCTACCAGCTTGTGGCAACTTATCTATTGATGTTATTGCTTCTGTTGAAAAAGAAGAAAACAGTTCTTTAATTCTATCGGCAGTTGTCATTTGTAGTTTTAAGAAAGTAAAAATAGTTTAAAATAAAACAGCCCCCAAACTGTTGAGGGCTGTTAGGTATTTTTTTGTTACCAGCTTTACAATTTCATGGCATCATTGTTGCGTCGCACTCTTGTACAGCATACCATTGGGGAGCTTTTATCGTAGCGTAGAATATGTTATAGCTTAACTTAAAGCAAATACCAAATAATTTATTGGCTTACCCAGCGGTTTTAAAATATTTTATTGCTGCTATTATATCTTCTGGTCTTTTTTCAAAATCTGCAATAGATATTATATTCAACAAATAAGTATGATATGCTTCAGAATAGTAATGAATTAAAAGTTCTTTAGTATCGTAAATGTCTTCATTAGTACTTGTAGTGGTTTTATAATATATAATTGCTACATTATGCCATTCTATTTCATTATTCCATTTGTAAAAATAAATGCCGTTATTATTAATACTAAGCCGAGGCTTACGTAAAAAATATTTTGAAATAGTTACGATTAGACCAATTGTACCATAAAAGATTGCAACATTATCTGCACTAACTTTTTTGTTGCTAAAAATTATCGGATACAAATCTATCCCTATCATAAAACAAAAAGAGATTATAAATAATATATAAACAATACTACTCTCTCGTAAAAAAAAGCCGATTCCTTTTGCAAGGCTTGCACTATTATCTATTCGTATATCATCTATGGCAATATAAGTTTCACTCTCCTCCACAAAAATTGTTTTATATTTTGTAGAGATGTATTGTCGTTTCAGGTTTTCTAGCAATTCCGCTTTTTGTTGTTCTTTACCAATCATTAATATTCTATAAAGTAAAAATACAATTTAAAATAAAAAGACCTATAAGGTTTTGAAAACCTTATAGGTCTAGTAAATTACTCTCCAACAATATCTCTATTCCTCTTTTTAAACTTTCTTGGATCAGTACCATCCATTTGTACAATAGCAGGGTAAAATTTACCCAACACATCAACCAATGTTGTTTGGCTTTGCATTACTTCATTAATATCCTTGTAGGCAAAAGGAGCTTCATCTAATCCTCCGCCAATTAATTTTACACCATGCTCTGCCAATTCTTTTTTTAATGCCTCATGCGTAATATTTGCCAATGCTTTGCTACGGCTCATTTTACGACCAGCACCATGGCTTGCACTATTTAAAGAAGTAATTTCTCCTTTACCTTTTACAATAAAACCCGGTGCCGTCATACTACCAGGAATAATACCCAACACATCTTTACCAGCAGGAGTTGCACCTTTTCTATGCACAATTACTTCATTACCTTGGTACATTTCTTTCCATGCAAAGTTGTGATGGTTTTCTACCATTGCCAATGGTTTTTCGCCAATAGCTTTTGTAATTTTTGCATGTATAGTGTGGTGACAAGCACTTGCATAATCACCAGCCAAATTCATAGCCAACCAATATTCCATACCAGCTTCATCATCTAAACTAAGCCATGCTAAATGTTTTGCTTCTTTTGGCAACACAGTTTTTTGCATAGCAATTTGTGTGTAATGGTTAGCAATATTTGCACCTAAACCACGGCTACCACTATGGCTTAGTAAGCCTACGTAATTATCTACAGGCAATTTCAATGGATTATTAGCATCTGTAATTTCTACTTTACCAAACTCAACAAAGTGATTACCGCTACCGCTACTTCCTAGTTGTTTCATGGCTTTGCTTTGTAAACTATTTAAAAAAGAGATTTCACTAAACTCTTTTCTATCCAGTACATCGGTTGCAGATGCTGCGGCATACACATCTAATTTGCTAAACTCTCTACCAGCACCAAACAATGTATTAGCCACTAATTCCCTTTGAAAATAAGCTTCTCTTTTTTTCAATTCATCAGCATCAATTGCAAAGATGCTTAAGCACATTCTACAACCAATATCTACACCTACTGCATAAGGTATAATGGCATTGTTTGTTGCTAATACACCACCAATTGGCAATCCATAACCTTGATGTGCATCGGGCATTAAAGCCCCAGCAACAGCTACAGGCAATTTAGCAGCAGTTTGCATTTGTAGTAAAGCACCTTCTTCAATATGCTTTTCTCCAAAAACATTATACTCTACTCCAACTTCATTCAACTGAATTTCAATTGTAGTTTCTTCTTCAACTACAATTAATTTGTCAGCAATTTTTCCTAATACTTCGTCTGCCAAATAATTTTCCGGTGCTGCTAATACATCTTTTAAAATTTGCAAAGCATCTTCTTCCTTAGTATGCTTAAAGTGTGTACACATGGTATGCATAGCTACACTTACCACTGGTCCTTCGGGGTAACCAATGGCACGTATTTGTTTTCCTGTTAATTTTAATTTACTCATTTTGTTTTCATTTTTTTGATACCAACTTTTTTTTATAACGTCATTGTTGCGTCGCACTCTTGTACGGCACACTTCTATTGAGCTTTTATTGAAGTGTAGATTAATGCCAATCGTGATGGCAAAACCTACATTGCTTTGCTAAAGTTGTTCTTGCTATTTTATTACATTTAGGGCAAGTGTTGAGTTCTAATTCATCCTTATGCTCTTTGAAAATACGAGTAGCCACTTTTTCTTTAAAATCCTTAAATCCAAATTTTAAGAGTGCTAATACTTCTTTATCAAAAGAAATCAAATTCCTTTCCTTGAAAAAATTATACAAACTTTTATTACTCCCATTTTCACTTTTTTCCATAGCAAATCCATGCCATTGGGCTGCCTTTTCGTTTTTAGTCATAAATTTTGATTGATACTCAAAAATGTAATCAATCAATTCTGGATACAATGTTGTATTATCCATAATAAAGCACCCTCATTTTAATTAATAATTCATTTACACTTTCTATATTCGGTTCATCTTGCAAAAAGCATTGCTGATACAATAAGGGTAATTCACCTTTTAACGCTTCCGCTTTTTGTACCAACTCATCATACTCAAATTTTCCTTCTTTGATTGCTAACAAATAATCTCTGTCATTTCTATGCACATTTATTTTCCCTTCAATTGCAATTTCTTTAGCCATATGCAAAAGCCTAAACACATGCATCATGTTTTTGGCGTCATACTTTTTACCATGAGCCATGGTTGAATTAAATCTATCGTTATTTCTCTTTTCTACCCAATCCCAGTACTCCTTATATTGTTTACAATAAGCCGAATATCCATCTTTGTTAAAATATAACATTGCTATCGGAGTGTTTCCCTTTGGTATATTGCTTAAACAAACATCATTTGCATTTTCATTTTTTGTCACACCACAATAAGCATCAGAATCAGAGTAATAAAAATTATAACAATCCTTTAAATGCTGAATTTTAGTTAGTCCCACATTAGCCAATTGTAATTCATTGATAGTAATATAGTTTTCCAACAATATTGCATTTCTACCTTTATATACATAACAAAAATCTAATACAGCTTTTCTTTTTTTGTCTATCGGTTGCATTATTTTCTTTTCAAGTCCATATGCCTTTTTTATTTGTGTATAAGCATAATTAGCAAATGTTTGTTCACATAGCTTAGACAAAAACAGTTCTGGCTTAACATCATTCATTATAGGATGTTTAGATAAAACACAACTATCTGGAACATTCAACATTTCCAAAATATTTGGATTATTCTTTAAAAGCAATTCTATAAACCTCCGTAGTTCATAATAAACAATGTCATTGGTTTCATTATTTACCTGCTCTACATATTGTAAACCATAATACATATGTTGAGGTAATATAAATACGCCTTTTATGTCAGTATCGGAACTTGGTGTATTTAATCCATAGGATTTACTCCCAGTTATCACTTCAAAAACTAGCCATCCATTATTTTTTATGTACTCTATTGTAAGCATATTATTATTTCAAACTTTTTAAAAAATACTCATTTAACATTTTGATATCTGCTTTACAAACATTCAAATTATTTTTATTTTTTTCCAACTCAACAAAAACACTTGTTATCCATTCAAAAAGATACAAATCTTTTGGATGCAAATATTTTTCATTTACTGTACTTTTTAGTACTATTAAATTGTTTAGTCTTGCATTTAGTGTCTCGTCACCATACTTCATTAATTTACTTATTTCCATCGGCACCACATTAGAGTCTTTAAGAATCCAGTTGCATGATAGCAAGGAACGAACTAAATAGAAAAAAGTTTTTAATTTATACTCGTTTTTATCCTTAACATCCTCCCAAAATTTTATTGCTAATGAATAATGATGAAAAAAAACAGCTATCGGCGAATAATACGTTTTTATTAAATGATTAAATTCAGTCTTAAAGTTAGTGACAGAAAAATACTCAATTGGAGAATTAAATCTTTCTATCAATGGAGCATTGCTTTTTTTTAACAGCAAAAGTGATTTTCGCAAATCCCAGCCAGTTACATCCCAATCTCCATCCATAAATTCTATAGTATCTTTTTTTGTTTGTAAATGCAAATACCAATCTTTTTCATGCATATAAATAAACCTTACATCAAAATCACTATCGGGTGATGGAAAACCCCAAGCCCTACTGCCTGTTTCGCAAGCATATAGTATTTTGACATTTTTGTCGGTTTCGATTTTCTTTAGTATTTCTCTAACTCTTTCCATTTTTTTATTTTTTTATTTTTTGAACTACTAAGGCACAAAGGGTTTTGATTAATTGCTGTGGGCTTAAGCCCACAGCAATTCAATTTTTATTTCTGTACCACAAAAATTTGCTTTAACTGTTCCATTAATGCACCATTTCCGCTTACACTAATTTCGCCAATTTTATCGGCAATTTTTTCAATGTATTCCATTTCTTTCAATTTCCACAACATAGTGTTATCTTCCATTAACTTAGCAGTGTTTAACAAACTACGAGTACTTGCTGTTTCTTCCCTACGCATAATGCTATTGGCTTGTGCATTTTTTTCTGCTACCAATACTTTATTCATAATGTCTTTTACATCGCCTGGCAAAATAATATCACGGATACCAAAGTTATTTACTTCAACACCCAAATTTTCGGCAGCCATTTTAACTGCTTCTAAAATAAATGGTGCAATAGTTTCTTTTTTCTCCAATAATTCATCAAAGCCATACGCTGCAACATACTCCCTTAAAGCTAATTGAAAAGCTACATACAATTGTTTTTCGTAATCCTTGTTTTGTAAAATTGCTTTTTCAATATCTACCACTTTATATTGAGCATAACCATTAATACGCAATGCAGCTTTGTCTTTAGTCAAAATTTCTTGACCATTAATTTCAATTTGTTGCATACGCATATCGGCCTTACCCACTACAATGGTGATGTTATTTTTCCACCAATAGTAAATACCAGCTTGCAATGTTTGAGTATATTTTCCATCAATAAACAAAATTGCCTTTTCGTAGTTTTCTACAGTGTAGCTACGTACGTATGGTGCTACTAATTTGTTTTGCACCACAGTACGGTTAATGTTTTCGGTAATTTCAATTTTGCTAATATCTGCTTTCACAAATTCAAAATTGTTAACTACGTTTTTCCAAAAAGCATACCTACCTGCTGTTAATACTTGCTTTAACAAACCATTTTCGTATTGCAATACAATTTCGTTATCGCTTACTTCTACAATTTGTAAAGCACTTGCCAACACAGCATCTTGCAATAAAATATTCAATTCTATTGGAGCATAAAATGGTTTTGTAATATCATACACCATTACTTCTTCATTTAACCACATCCAATAATTACCTGCTGGTAACATTTTTTTGTACACACCATTTTTAAATACCAAACCAATTTGGTAGGCGTTAATTTTTACTTGTTTCATATTGTTTTTTTTGCTCACAGACCTGCCTGCCGGCAGGCAGGTGACACGGATTAACACAGATGTGTTTATGCCTCTGCAATTATTAAATAATTTTAAAAAAAGCTTATGTTGCTTTCTATTTTACTATTACGGAAAATGAAGGTTGATTACTTTTGACTAAACAGTTAGCTTTTACTTAGTAAAATAATTTTACTCTCTATAAAAGTTAAGTGCTTATCGCTAATAACTTATTTTCATTTTGCTGGCAACTGCAAAACTTTTCTATATAAAACGGCAACAGTCCGCTATTATATTTTGAGGAAGCAACACTTGCTTTTTGTTTCATCATTTTTAGAAGTGATGATCTTCATCCTAATCGAAGCATTTTCAGTGCTTTGCTTTACCATTTCGCTACCCCGATTTTACCGGGAGTGGGATTCGAACCCACATGATTGTCTGTTGCTCTAACAGTCTGAGCTATCACCGCTTAAAGTGAATGGGAATCGAACCCATGACCCACAGGTTGTGGAGGCATATATTTCTTCAACAACAGCATACAGGTTGCTACCGCTACTGCACTATGGTGCTTTTTTAAAACACTCATCTGGTTTGTGTGATAGAAATAATAAACCTAGTTTTTGCTTACGCAATATTTTAAAGAACTTTTTATTGAACTACTTTATTTGCACAACTGCTACTAGCAAAGGCTTCTGGCTTGGCTTTAAAAGCAAAGCCCATTCCCATAATATAGCCCATGGCTTCTTTCAACGCATCGTTACTTTTAAAGTTTGGATTGGTGTTTATATCGGCATGTACTTCCATATCTACACTAAACCTGCTGAATATATTGCACAATTCATACGCCACTTCAATACTCTTTGCTACCTCTATCAACATCCTTTCTTTAATAGTCATTTTTTGTTTTGATGTTTCATTGTGTATGTACATAAAACCACCTTTCCCTTTTCGTACAAAAACAATTACTGTGGCAAATTCAGTTTCCTTTCCTTTTACCTGGCTATCTGTGCCAATACATACTTTTAATTGGTTGCCCAAAGCAATTTCCTTTGCAAGTGTGTCGCTAATTTCTTCTGCAATAGAACGCCTTATCCATTTACCGCTAAGTGTACGCCATTGCCGCTGTTGTGTTTCCATTTTTTTAATTTTGCATTATTAAATCTTTTATCTCATTTAATGTTTTGTTTTTATACTCATACTCTTCATTATACTTTACTCTTTGCTTCCAGTCTTTGTATCTATATCTACGATGCTTCACTTTGCATAACCGTTTTTTAAAATCGTTTCTTTCTAAATAATTATCTATTTCTTTTAACTGTTTTTCTAATACAGCATCATTAATTCTTACTTTATCAATCATATAAGGTTTTACTTTTAATACAAATCGCCATGGCTCTGTAAAAACGTATCTCTTAATAGGCTGCTTATTCCAATTTAACTCCCACTCTTCTGTAAAAAATTGTTTTTCTACATCAGTAAATTTCATTTTTACAAATTCGTATTCCCTTGGCTTTAAAAGTTCTTGTGTTCTTACCACATAAATTTTCTTGCCTAGCTTACGCTTCTTTTTAGTAAAGTCTTTTTTCCAACTATACTTGTAGGTATTTATTTTTTGCAGAATGCCTTCAAAAAATTCGCCATACTTACTTCTAGCTACATCGTCTCTTACTACAAAGTGTCTTACCCAACCTTTTTGTACAGGAGGTTTTAACTCTTCCCAACCTAAATTTCTTTTTTGCAAATACAAGTCCCTTTCTTTTTTATCTAGCCGTATTAATTGCTTATCAAAATCCTCATACTGCATACGCTTTTTCTGCCTTGCAGTACGTAGTTTATAACAGAGAATATCTGCTCCAAACTGGTTAATAATTTTTGTGTCCATAATGTTTTATTTTTTCCTGATCGAAAACTTTTGTGCCACTGCACCATTACTATTGCTGTCATTATGAACTGATTTACTTTTTTCATTTTTTTTATTTTTTTGTGGTGCCCCAAGGAATTGAACCTTGATATCTGGGATTTCACTCCAGTGCATATAATCCATTCTGCCAAAGCACCGTTTTTGTTTTTTACCTTTTTTGATTGATGTCATATTTCCTCATTATCGAAATTTTGGTATCAAACAATTTTTTTGAGTCCTACGAAAGATTCGAACTTTCTTCTTTCGATTTGCAATCGAATACATACGCCATGTCTGCCAGTAGGACTTTTTTCAACTATGCCATAAAGCTTTGTTGAATAAAGCGGAGAGTAAAGGATTTGAACCTTTGCACCGATTTAACGATGTACAGCTTAGCAGGCTGCCGCATTACCGCTCTGCCAACTCTCCAAATTTTTTAACCGCCGACAGGGCTTTAGCCGCTGTCGGGGTTTTGCGGAAATAGAATGATTCGAACATTCATCAAAAGGCTAACAACCAATTGTTCTACCGTTGAACTATATTTCCTTTTTGTTGGCCCGGTGAGATTCGAACTCACAGCCCCCGAGTTAAAAGCTCGGTGCATCTACCATTGAGCTACGAGCCAATTTGTGATGATGAAACGATTTCAACATTTAACCTTTACGGTATCAGCGTAAAACTCTACCATTGAGCTACATCATCAATTGTTGCGGTTACAAGATTCGAACTTGTGTGCAAGGCTTATGAGACCTTTGAGTAAACCACTACTCTAAACCGCAATTTTGTGTTGGCTTAAAAAGAGTCGAACTTTTATCTCTACGTTCGTAGCGTAGCATTCTTATCCATTGAGCTATAAGCCAATTTTTATTTTAGTTGGTCTAGTGAGATTCGAACTCACACTACATAGTTTCTAAAACTATCGCCTCTGCCGTTGGGCTATAGACCATTGTTGTACGACTTTCAGACTCGAAGTGAAGACAATTATGCACTACTTACCTCTCAGAAAGAAAGGGGCATAATTATGTTTCCAAAACACTAAGCCGTATTGGTTGACACTGGGATTCGAACCCTTTTCCTCCGTTGCACAGACGGATGCTTTACCACCCGAAATTTCGGGATAAGCTAGAGCCAACATTTTGTTATCGAGACTGGATTCGAACCAATATCATTAAATTCAAAATTTAATATGCTGCCATTGCACCACTCAATACTTTTGCGGTTTGTAAGGGAGTTGAACCCTTTACATTTGATCGACAATCAAACATGTTACCGTTACACCAACAAACCGTATAGCTGCAACTGCAACGTTGCACACTATTTTGTTTTCAAGAGTTTGTAGTCTGTACCAGATTCGAACTGGCATCTTCAAGTAGAAAGCTTGAAATCCTAAACCCTTAGACCAACAGACCAATTTTGTATAGAAGGCCAGACTCGAACTGACAACCTCATGTTTCCAGAACACGGATTCTACCAATTGAAATACTCCTATATTTTTTTATCAACCAACTTTTAAAAGGCTTCCCCACTGCATCTCATAGGGAAAGCCTTATTCCTCCTTCTGCATCTAATATTCTGCTCTCATCATAAACTCTGCTGGATGTATGATGGTGTTTCTATTTTCTGTTTTGATAGTTTTTGTATTTTTTGTTAACTCAATTACTAACCTTACTATCAAAATCAAAGCAATTGTTTTCATTTTAGTTTTGTTTTTGGGCTATAAAAAAAGCCCAGTCGTTTTTAATTGACCGGGCTTAATTTTTTTGTGCAGTGTTGTTACTGCACCAAATATTTACACCTCGGTCGTTTATTTCTAAAATCATTTTTTTCATTATGCCTACTACTGCTATTTACTTGCGGCTTGGCATAGCTATTACCGTTAGGTAACATTACTGCTCCAATAAATAAATACGATTGTATGCGTTGTGTTTGCATTTTCTAATTTTTTGTTACTCACAAAAAACCCCTGCGATGTAGCAGGGGCTTATGTTATAGTTAATTAAGTAGTTTTTAATTATCAGCGTAACATGCCCTGCTATTGTTATAATCCCCTTTCGGACTAAAACAATTCATCGCTTCAATATGTAGTTGTATGCGTAACATGTTTTGTTGTTTTTAAATTTTGTTTTGCAGTGCAAAGATGAAATTATTTTTTTGATACCACCAAATAATTTTTAAAAAATATTTTTGCAGCAATAGTTCATATTGGCTGAAATACTAGTAAAATCAATATTTGTGGCGGATTGAAAAATATTTATTTATGTAGCAAGCATTTATACTTTACTGAGCTTTTGTTGTGTCATTCACTTGTACTTGTAAATCTTTATTGAGCTTTTATAGTAGCTGAGTGCTTCGTGAAGACACGAAGCAAGGCAAAGATAATAAGCATTTGTACTTGGCAGCATCACCATTAAGCTGCACTCTTGAAGGGATAATAATTTTGGCGGTTTTACATTCTTGCAAAATCATTCCACCATTGTTCTATCTTTTCCAACTCCACTTCAGTTATATTCAATAGTAGTTTGCTATACTCTTTATAATTCAATTTTGATTCTGTTTTAAAAAAGTCAATTATAGTTTTAGCTGTTTGTGGATGGTTAAGGTCTTTTAATTGGAATGTTGAATAACGTTTAAATGACTTTGGATACTGTTTATGAAAACGAAAATATTGTTCATAATAATATTCCGTAATTATGTTACAAAGTTTATCTAACAGTAGGAATGGTATTTTATCTACAACAAGATTTCTGTAATAGTCGAAAATAATCTGCTTAAATTTTTCTTTACTATCCATCAATACTTCATTCGGTCTATTCATAATTATTTACGAATTCAAATATATAGACAAATTTAAAGTAATAAAGCAATTAACTATTCCTTAATCTACGCTATAATAAAAATTCAATAAAGTTATGCCGTACAAGTGAGTGACACAACGATGTTTAATAGTAATACTAAAGCTAAGTACAAAAAATTAAAACAACTTCCCCTGCCCACCCGGCACTCTAAATTTTGTTGTGTCTAAACTCCATTCTTCGGCATTCATATTGTATAGCTTACCGTATTTTTTATATTGCTGTGCTACCATTTGTGCAATGTGTCCTTCGCCTCTCATACGTACGCCCCATCGGGTGTCGTTTACTTTTCCATCGTGGCTTTGCTCTATTAAATGCCACACTTTATCGGCATGGTTAGGAAAGTTTTTGTACAACCAATCATGAAATAAAAATTTTATAGCACCATTCAATCGTATAAATGTATAAGCTGTAAATGTGGCTCCGTTATCGGCAGCCGCTTGCATTATGCGTTGCATTTCATGTTCGTTAAGGCCGGGTATCATTGGCCCCATCATTATGCCCATACGTACACCTGCACTGCTTAGTTCGTTTATTACTTTTAGCTTTCGTTTAGCCGTTACTGTACGTGGTTCCATAGTACGGCGTAAATCCTCATTAAAACTGGTGATAGATACCATGGCACTTACAATTTTTTTCTTTGCCATTTCTTGTAACACATCTTTGTCTTTTAATATCCAAGCATTTTTGGTGAGTATGCCTACAGGTTGGTTAAACTCGTTACACACTTCTAGCAAGCCTCTGGTTAATCTATATTTTTGCTCGGCTGGTTGGTAGCAATCGGTATTGCCACTAAGCATTATGGGTGTAGCATCCCACTTGGGGTGCTGTAAAAATTTACGCAGTAGTTGTGGGGCGTTTTTCTTTATTAATACTTTTTGCTCAAAATCTAGTCCGGCACTGTAACCCCAATATTCATGTACATTACGGGCATAGCAATATATGCAGCCATGCTCACAACCAGCGTAAGGATTCATGCTGTAACTCATGCCTACATCTTTACTTTCCACCTTGTTTACAATGGTTTTACTTTGCATTTCTATATACTGAGTTTGCGGATTGGGCTGTTCCCAATCATCTACACCTTCTATATGCTCTTGTGTGCTTTCATTTTTTATAAAGCGGCTTTTGGTGTTGAATTGGGCACCTCTACCAATTTTATATTGCACAGTATCTTCTTGTGTTTTTGTTGAGACTTTGTGGTGGTCTTGTTTTAGTTTGTTATTTCCCATTGTTTTTGTTTTATTTATTATTTACTTTTTGCCTTGACGCAAAAAGTAACAAAAAAGTCAAGGCAGGAACGATGACAGCCCGTTCCTGCCGTACAGCTATGTGCATCAGTTGTACTACTGTGGCTTCAGCATTGGTAATTCTACTCTTAGATGCAAACTGTTTGATGAATTTCATTTTTCTTTTTATTGCAATGAATGAGTTTTTAAAAATTGCTTTGCGTTTGAAGGGATGAATAATGGTATGCCGTACAAGTGAGATTAAATATTCACTTCCACTGGAAGTAAATATTTAACAGAACAAGTTCACAACGATGTTAAATAGAATTACGTTCGCCTGTTACATAAATAATTCGCCTTGCATTGTTGTAGGCACTGCTAAATTTTCAAATTGAAATCGCTTGGCTACTTCATATTTTAATTCGCCTACTGGTCGTTTTAATAACAATATTGCATCGGCAATAAACCTACCTGTAAAATGTTTGTGGCTATACTCTAACCATCCTTGTTCGTATTGCCATGGTAAAAGCTTTCGGGCTATAGTAAGATGTGGCTCTAAAATAAAATGTGGTTTATTATCATCGTTTAATTTCATTAACCGCTGTGTATCTGTTCGTATTGTTTTTACTAAATGTTGTATAGGCAATTTGCTGGTTACATTCATGTATATAG
>JAGNRZ010000094.1 GCA_017988335.1 Ferruginibacter sp. | reverse complement strand
GAACTAATAAATATGCATGCTAGTGAAGATGAGTTGGTACAGCATGAAGTGTTTAGCGTAAAAAATATTTTAGCCCGTACTGCATTGGAACTGCCCGACCCCGAATTAAAAATTTTAGGTATCGATCCATTTAAACGCATAAGTAAAAAAAATCTTTTTGTACTTGGGCTTTTGTATAAAGCTAAAATTTTATTAACCAACTTAGTTGCAAAGTATGGTCTGCGATTTATTGCAGGTAAAACAATTTTTGGTGTTTCTGTTTTATATGAAGCCTTATTTGTAGAAGCTTTTTGGAATAGTGTAGTTATTGTAAGAGTTATAAAAGAAGCAAGGCTACGGCTTTTTGGTTTTGCTTTAGCTAACAGAATAGCCAACGATACCATTAAAGAAAAAGAATTACAACAACTTTCTCCTTTAGCCAAAGTAGGCTGTTTACGGGCTATTGGCAATGCTGTGGTAATGACAAAAAATTATCATCCCAACATGATTATACTTTTATTTCGCTTTCAACAAATGCTAAATATTACCGAAGAAAATAAATACGATGATTGGAATTTGTTTTTAGAAACACTGGATAAGGTATCTGTAAACGAACGTAATTTTTTATTAGATTTATTTACTGTATCTGCAGCTTTTGATGGTAAACTTAGCGACTTAGAAAATGAAAATTTAAAAGCTGCTTACGGCAAAGATTATGAAATGTATCATCCAAGATTATTACAACTTACGCATTGCCTAAAAGAAGGAAAATTAAACGAAGCGTTGAGTTTGTGTAAGCTTGATTTTGTGGTGGGGTAAAAACAGAACGCTGATGGTTATGATTGATAAGATTAACGCAGAAAAAATATCTTAGTCAATCATCACCATCATGATAATCTGCGTTCTATAATAATTTTTCATTATTCTTATGCCTTTCCCCATCTCTCAAATTCTTTTTTTCAAAATTTTTATGCAATGCATCAGTTAAGTTCACACCAGTTTGATTAGCCAGGCAAATAAGTACCCAAAGCACATCAGCCATTTCATCGCTTAAATCTTTTCCTTTATCAGTTTCTTTAAAGCTTTGTTCGCCATAAGTCCGTACCATTAAGCGGCTAAGTTCACCTACTTCTTCCATTAAAATACCAAGGTTGGTAAGCTCATTAAAATAACGAACGCCAGTTGTTTTTATCCAAGTATCAACTTGTTGTTGAGCTTCATTTATTGTCATGATTACACGAATTTGTTTGTACTTACTTTTTTTAATAAGCAACTATAATTTATTATTTACAAAACTACTCTTTTCCATGTTAAAGAACGTTCGCCGAAGTTTATCAGCAAAGCTAGTTTTAACCCAGAAACAGCTAAATAGCTCAATGCTTGTGCTACATGAGCTTCTGTAATTGAAGTAACAGATTTTACTTCAACAATTATAGAATTGTACAATAAGTAATCGGCATAATATGGATTTTTTAAAATTTTATCCTTGTATTTTACAATAAATCTTTTCTCTCTTTCAAAAGGAATATTATCATCTATAAAATCTATCTCCATTGCATCTTTATAATTTATTTCTTTTAACCCCATTCCTAACGCTTGATGTATTTTCATGCAAACGCCTATAATTTTAAATGACTCTTCCTTAAATATTATATCTGCCATATTTTCAAAATTCGTGTAATTCGTTCAAATTCGTGTAATCAAACCCTTTCCTTACTATCTATCCAAATCGTCACAGGTCCATCATTCAGCAACTCCACCTTCATATCCGCCCCAAACTCCCCAGTAAATATTTTCTTACCTAAATCATTTTCTAACTGTGCAATCATTTTTTCATACAAGGGTATGGCAATAGTTGGTTTACTAGCTTTAATGTAAGATGGACGATTACCTTTTTTTGTAGCAGCATGTAATGTAAATTGACTTACAAGCAAAATACCACCATCAATTTCTTTTACAGAAATATTAGGCACTTTATCTTCATCATCAAAAATGCGAAGATTAATTATTTTATTGCTTAGCCATTCAATATCTTCTAAAGTATCTGCATCTTCTATTCCAACAAAAACTAATAAGCCTTTATTGATGCTAGATTTTATTTTTCCATCAATTGTTACACTTGCATTGGTAACTCTTTGTATTACTACTCTCATATGTTTACGCTATAAAACAAAGTTATGGGTTGCTATGGTGTAATTATGCATAAAACACACCAAAACCCTTCAAATGCCCTAAAAACGGCATCTGTATTTTTTAATGAATTTTCCAACATTTTAAACAAACATTTTTTAAAATTAATGGGGAAAAATAAGCAAATGCCCTACCCGTTTGCATCTGCCAATTTATCCACCGCTTTTATGCACAGGTGTTAATATTTAAACCTTTGTTTGTTCACTTACAACAGATATTTTCGTTTGCTTAACGATTTGTTAACCTACTAACCAAGCACTATATATTTTATGCCAACAAAAAAGCAATCATCAAAAGGGCTACAGTTTAGCCGGCAGTTCACCAAAGATGGTGTAAGTCCATACGATATGTTTGAGTACGATTACAGAACATCTGTAATTAAAAACCCAACGGGTGAAATTGTATTTCAAATGGACAATGTAGAAGTTCCAAAGCAATGGAGCCAAATTGCTACAGATATATTGGCACAAAAATATTTTAGAAAAGCAGGTGTGCCTAATGCAGATGGTACAACAGGTAGAGAAACTACAGTAAAACAAGTTGCCCACCGCATGGCTCATTGTTGGAGAGTGTGGGGCGAAAGATATAATTATTTTGTAACCCCCAATGATGCAGAAGTCTTTTACGATGAATTAGTGTATTCAATTTTAAACCAAGCTTGTGTGCCTAACAGTCCACAATGGTTTAATACCGGTTTACACGAAGTGTATGGTATTACTGGTAAGCCACAAGGGCATTATTATGTAGATGCTATTGATGGTGTATTAAAAAAATCTAACAACGCTTACGAACGTCCTCAACCCCATGCTTGCTTTATTTTAAGTGTAGATGATGACTTGGTTAACGAAGGCGGTATTATGGATTTATGGGTAAGAGAAGCCCGTATTTTTAAGTATGGTAGTGGCGTAGGTACCAACTTTAGTAGCATACGTGGCGAAGGTGAAAAATTAAGCGGCGGCGGTACAAGTAGCGGCTTAATGAGCTTTTTAAAAATTGGTGATAGAGCGGCAGGTGCAATTAAAAGTGGTGGTACTACTCGTAGGGCAGCTAAAATGGTTTGTCTAGATTTAGACCATCCAGAAATTGAAGAATTTGTTACTTGGAAAACCAAAGAAGAAGATAAAGTAGCTGCCTTAATTGCTGCAGGTTACAGCCACGACTACGAAGGCGAAGCTTACAAAACAGTTAGTGGACAAAACAGTAACAACTCTGTACGTATTCCAAACTCTTTCTTTAAAACATTAGATGAAGGTGGTGAGTGGGAGCTTAAAGGCAGAAGTGATGGCCGTACCATGCGTAAAGTAAATGCACAAGAGTTGTGGGATAAAATTAATCATGCAGCATGGCGTTGTGCAGACCCTGGTACTCAGTATGATACCACAATTAATGAGTGGCATACTTGCCCAGAAGGTGGTCCAATAAGAGCAAGTAACCCTTGCAGTGAGTATATGTTTTTAGATAATACAGCTTGTAATTTAGCTAGTGTAAATCTTCGTCAATATTTTGATGAAGCTACAAATACATTTGACGTAGCAGGTTTTGAACACACTTGCCGTTTATGGACAACCGTGTTAGAAATTTCTGTATTAATGGCACAGTTTCCAAGTAAAGAAGTAGCACAATTAAGTTACGATTATCGTACACTTGGTTTGGGTTATGCCAACTTAGGTAGTATGTTAATGGTATTAGGTATTGCTTATGATAGCGAAGAAGCTAGAGGCATTGCTGGAGCTATTACCGCTATTATGACTGGTGTAGCTTACAAAACATCGGCAGAGTTAGCAAGCATACTTGGTCCATTTGCTAAGTACGAAGAAAACAAAACACATATGTTACGTGTAATGCGTAATCATAGAGCTGCTGCTTACGATGCACAAGATGCTTTTGAAGGTATAGAAATAAAACCACAAGGTATTCAAGCTAAATACTGTCCAGATTATTTATTAAAAGCTGCAACCAAAGCATGGGATGATGCTGTGCAATTAGGAGAAAAATATGGCTACCGTAATGCACAAACAACTGTAATTGCACCAACTGGTACAATTGGTTTAGTAATGGATTGTGATACTACAGGTGTTGAACCCGATTTTGCATTAGTGAAATTTAAAAAATTAAGCGGTGGTGGTTACTTTAAAATTATCAATCAAAGTGTACCAGCAGCTTTACGCAATTTAAAATACAGCGAAGAGCAAATTGAGGAAATTGTAAATTATGCTAAAGGGCATGCTACATTAAAAGGAGCTCCATTTATTAATACAGCTTCTTTATTACAAAAAGGATTTACACAAGCCGAACTAGATAAAGTAGAAACTACTTTAGGTAGTGCATTTGAAATTGGTTTTGTATTTAATGTTTACGCCTTTGGCGAAGAAACTATGCAACGCCTTGGTTTTAAACCAGATCAATACAACGATTTTGGTTTTAACATGCTTGAAGCATTAGGCTACAGCGATGAAGAAATTGAAGCCGCTAATACTTATGTATGTGGTACAATGACAGTAGAAGGTGCACGACATTTAAAAGACGAACATTTATCGGTATTTGATTGTGCTAATAAGTGTGGGCAAATTGGTCAACGTTACATACATGCACATGGGCATATACGTATGATGGGTGCTGCACAACCTTTCTTAAGTGGTGCAATATCTAAAACCATTAACCTGCCAAACGAGGCCACTGTAGAAGAAATTGCAGATGCTTACCGTATGAGTTGGGAGATTGGTTTAAAAGCTTGTGCATTGTATAGAGATGGTAGTAAATTAAGCCAACCACTTAGCAACAAGTCGGATAAGAAAAAGAAATTAGATGATGTAATATCTGAAGATAAAGCAGCAGAGTTAGCCGCTAATATTTCTACCATGGTAGATATGAGTAAGTTAACTATTGAGGAGTTGTTAGAGGAAATGAATAAGAGAGTACAAAGTAGTGCCGATACTTCATTAAAGCGTCAATTGGCAATGATTGTAGAACGTAGATCGTTACCAGCAAAGCGTAGAGGCTTTACGCAAAAAGCAAAAATTAACGGACAAGCTTTGTTTGTACGTACAGGTGAATATAACGATGGTACATTAGGAGAAATTTTTATTGATATGGCAAAAGAAGGAGCTACTATGAGAAGTATGCTTAACTGTTTTGCTATTGCCATCTCTATTGGTTTACAATATGGTGTGCCATTAGAAGAATATGTAGAAAAATTTGTGTTCACTCGTTTTGAACCAGCTGGAATGGTAGAGCATCCAAACATTAAATCAACTACTTCTATCATCGACTTTATGTTCCGTTCGTTAGCGTATGAATATTTAGGTCGTAACGATTTAGTTCATGTATTAGATAAGCCAGAAGTACAAAACCTTGGCAACGAACCTTGGGATATTGAAACACCCACTATTGGCGAACGCAAACAAGAGCTTAGCGATGTACGTATTGTAGGTAGCGTAGCTCCACAACCAGCCAAAGCAGAGCATAGAATGGCAAGCACAAAACTAGCGCCAGCCAACAACGGTATGGATGCTGTAAACGCTGCTGCTAAAAGTATGCAAAGCGATGCACCTGCTTGTAACACTTGCGGCCACATAACAGTACGTAGCGGCACTTGCTACAAATGTTTAAATTGTGGTAATAGCATGGGTTGTAGTTAATAAGAAGATAACATAAGCATATAAAACAGAACCATCAGTTGAAAGACTGGTGGTTTTTTTTGTGTCATTTCGACGATAGGAGAAATCTATTTTAGAGACACAGATAAAACGGATTATTGCAGATTGGAACGGATCTTTTTTAACAAAAAATAAACGCATACTAAACTAAACTAATTTTTTTGTATGCTACATTTATTTAAAAATTAACTGTATGAAAAAATTAATCCCAGTAATACTTGTATTATTATACTCTTGTAATAATAAGGAAAACAAACCACAGCAGCCAATTACACCTACTAACGATTCTACACAAATACTTCAAACTCCATCTGGTGCAACAATAAATTTAATAAGCAATTATCAAGTTACTGATACTGCAAATGATTATATATTATTTCCTTTACAAGTGGCTGATGCAAAAGATAAGGAAGAATCATCTTCTCTGTTTAGTAAGAGAAGCGGTGAAGGTGGTTTGTATTGGAATGTAATTTTTCATAATTATAAAACTAATCAATCTACTTTATTAGAACCTAATAAGAAAATATTAATTGGCGGCTATACTTTTCAAAATAGTTACTATGGCAGAATTTGGAAAGAAGTGAATGCGGTTGATCATATCGAAACAAGCAAAAAAACACCATTTATTTTTTACTCAGTTTATACCGATGATTATAATGGCGATAAAATATTAAGTACAGATGACCCTGCTTATTTTTTTATTAGCAATGCTGATGGTACTGGTTTTAGGCAAGTGTCTCCACCCAATATAAGTATTACAGATAAGTCTTTTCCAAAAAATAATTCTTATCTATTATTAGAAGGAATAAAAGATTCAAATAATGATAAGAAGTTTAATGCTGATGATGAAAAGGTTTTTTATAGGGTAGATATGGCAGATTCTGCATTTAAAGTACAAGAAGTATTTAGTCCTGCTTTTAAAGTTGAGTTGAAAAAATTATTTGATAAAAATTGGAAGAAATAAAGAGGAGTATTTATGTAAAAACTTTGCAAACAGCATCCTCTTTTTCTAACTAAACTAAAAGCTTATGAACGACGTAAAACAACACTTATTTGCAGCACAAAACAAAGCAATTGAGTTATTTAACACAGTTGAGCAAAGAGGATTAATAATTGCCGGAAAAGCGGAGCAACAACTTAGCGACGAAATAGTACAAATTGCTAAAGATGATTTTGGCGTAGATACACACTGGGGCAAAAAACTAGTACGTACTGGAGTAAATACTTTGCAGCCGTATAGTGCCGATGCACCCAACTTGGTTATTCAAGAGGATGATATATTATTTTTTGATTTCCACCCTGTATTTGAAGGCTGGGAAGCCGACCTTGGTAGAACCTATGTTTTGGGCAACAATTCGTTAAAACAAAAAATAAAAGAAGATGTAGAAAAAGCTTGGCATGAAGCTAATGCTTGGTATTTTAAACAAACAAGCCTTACAGGTGCCGAGTATTTTAATTATGTAAACAACCTTACTAAGCGGTATGGTTACGAATTTGGAAATGCTATAGCAGGCCATATTGTAGGCTATTACCCACATGAGCAGCCTGATGACCCCAATGATTTATGTTTAGATGTTCATCCTGATAACCATAAAGATATTTTAGGATTAGACAAACACGGAAATCCAAGGCATTGGATGCTGGAATTACACTTTGTAAATAGAGTAAATAATATTGGAGCTTTTTTTGAAGAGCTATTGATAGAAGAGTAAAATAAAAAATGGCTTATGTTTTCGTAAGCCATTTTTTATTAAGAGATTTCTAATTTTATTTCTTACTCACAAAATCCCTCAAATAACTACAGCTATTAAATGCTTCGTCATAAAACTTGGTGTCTTTATATTCTTTTACAAACTGTGGAAAGTAAGTGTTGTTTTTAAACGTAGGTAAATAATTGGTGTATGCTTTGTCGTATGCATCCCAGTTATTAGGATATTGAAAATACTGTGGTTGTTGTACTGTTTTTTGACTACACTTTGCCATCATAAAAAGGCAACGGGCTTTAAAATTTTTATCGTTACTGGCCTCCATGGCGGCTTTAAAAGTAATGTGGGCTGTTAGGCAACCATAATATTCTTTTTCAAAGGCAGTTGCATTTTCTGGTAAGTAATACCCATCACTACCACTACGATTATACTTTACAATTTCCCAAGTATGCCCATAGTAAGTGGTGTTGTACAAGCCTAATGCTATTTTATATAAATGCTTAGCAGCATTAGTTTTATCTGTTTTTGCTAAATCTTTTAAGCGTAGCATTTCTTGTGCAAAAGCCAATTTAGAGGTTGTAAACTTTTTCTCGGTTGGTAATTGTTCTTCTCTATCGTACAACAACTCTACAAATGGATTTTTATTTAATGGAGATGAGTTGGCTGATTTTTTTAACCACTCAATAGCTTTTGTATAATTACCTTCTCTTAAATAGGCTGTACCTGCAAAATCAACAACAGTGTTTAATTTTATCATATTGTTGTTAATTACAAATTGTTCAAATTTATTTTGCTTGCTGCTTAAAAGAGTGTACATTTTTTCAACATCCGCCACGGCCAGCTTATTGCGTAAAAAATCAATACCGCCATCGTCGCTAGAAATATAGTTGCCGCCATACATTTTATCTGCAGCACCATAAGCTAAAGCCTCTTTATAAAAATCGCCTTGCTTATGGTATAGTGGTGCAATTATGTTGTTAAATAAATTGCGATAAAATTGTTTCCAAGGTGCAATATCACTCCAGCTATTTGTAGTTTTTAAGGGTTGTTCAGTTTTTGCTTTTTGAGCAAGCCATTGTATAGAGGGTAAAATTTGCTCTTCAAAACTAGCATCAATTTTATCTTTTTCGTTGATGGTAATTAATAAATTGGTTAAAGCCCATTGATCGGCAATTTTACTGGAAGGACTTAATTGCTTGGCTGTAGCTAAATACTTTTTTGCAGTAGTATAATCTTTAAGCATAAAAGAAGTATATGCTGCACCAGTTTCAAACAAGGCTTTATTTTTTACAGCACTATTTGTGCTTATTTTATGCAGTAATGTAGTTAGCTGTTTTGCATCTTCTTTTGATTGTAATACTGCACTATCTGCATTATCGCTAAAAGCTACATAAATATATTTAGCCCCTCTTTCTTTTTGTATAGTTGGAGTAAATAGGCGTTCCTCAATTTTGTTTATTTCTCTTGTAGCTAACAAGTCTAAAGCATCGGTTGAGGGGTTTAACTCAAATACTTTTTCTAGTGTTTGATAATCATTTTTAACAGTGTTTAACGAAAATAAGGTAAGCATGTTGGCTTTTTCTTCATCGTTTTTACAAAGGGCTAAATAATCTTTTTTATCTTCTCCATTTTTATAACTCCAAGCAAAGCTTAAATAGTTAGATATTTTTTTAGCATCACTCATACCATAAGCCTTGCTAAATAAGTAGGCTGCCAATTTATGATTACCTGTTCTAAATAATGACCCAGCTTTAAGCGATAAACATAATGGTTGCATTACCGATTTTGTGGTTAAAGGCGAAACCAAATTTTCGTAGTTGCTAACTGTGCTTATATAATCGCCACTGTAATGATTTAGACGTAAAACTTGATAAGCGTATTTTAATTTAAAAATATCTTTTTTTGCAGCATTATAAAGTTGAATACCATTTTTTACCAACTTGGCTACTTTTACTTCATCTTTTTTTGGAGATTCCCATTCGCTAGGTGCATATACATAAGGCTCTACTTGCTTGGCATACATAATATAGCCTAAACCTTCAAGGTCTGCATTTTTTATAAAGTAGGCAGTCATGGTGTTTTTCTTTACACTATCGGGTATTTTTAGTACTGCCTTTTTTTCAATATGATAATATAAATTAGTTACATCTTTCAACGTAAATTCATTTACAAAACGAATAGCATCTTTGCTACTTATGGTGTTATTACAATAACTACTCCACTCTTTGGCAATTATTTCTGTTAATGAATTAGGCTCTTCTGCATCGTACAAAAAATGGGAGTTGGTATAGTAAAATGGTTTATAGTTTTTATTATCAACATTATATTGGTTGAAAAACGAAATATAATAATCGTATGGGTCAGTTTCTCCACCACAACCAATTATATTTTGAGGAAAAGAAATTAAAAAACTGCTAACGCAAGCTGTTATAAATAGTTTCCAGTTCATGTGTTTTGTATTTGGTTAAAATTACCGAATCTAAATGGTATAGAGATACCCTCAATTGGGTATTTATTAATTTTGGATTAATGGCATTGACAACATCAATAATTGTACTAAAGTCGCTTTTTTCATTTCTAATCATATCATCCTTAAATAATTCGTAACCATCAAATATGGTGTCTTTTAGTAGTGTAAATTTATTGTCTTTTTTTATGGTAATAGATGAAGGGAGTTTGTCGATATCAAAATCTCTTAAAATACCATTGTACATATTTTTTCTAAAAAGAACATTCCACTCAAACAATGGCAATGCAACATCTAAGGATAAAGGATATGTAGAAAGATTAGCAATATATTTTTTTAACTCTGCAGTTTCTATAATGGAGTTAGTTGTAGCAGGGTTTTTTAAGTTGCCCATATTATAACACATTAGTAAGCCCCTATCTACTGGCGGTATGCCTGTTTTGCTTAAAAATTTTATTTGATGCAAACGAATGGTGGCACTAATTTCCATGCCGCCATTACCCCAAATTTTTTTAAAAGTAGATAGGAATAAAAAATATTTATCCCTTGTGCTTTCTGTCCAATCACAATCAAATTGGATGCCTTTCATGTTATCAAAAGCATATTGTGAAAGAGTATTGCTTACTAAATTATAAACATCGCTAGTTAATTTTATAATGGCTGATGTGTCGATGTTTATAAAGGTTTCGTTAGTAATAAAAATGGTTGGTGTTACTGTAAACTTTAGTGTTTTTATATACTTCGATTCTCTAACATCAGCTAAACTATTTTCATTAGTGGTAAGCTTGGCAATAGGCAGAGCCTTTTGTTGTTGTGCATTCCAATCTATATCAAAAAATTTGATGTAGAGTGTTTTTACATTAAGCTCTTTTAATGTTTTCTTTTCAAGGCTTGATAAGTTTAAGTTTGATTTCCAGTAATAAAAATTTCTTTCAATTAGCCTTGGTGCTTTTCTGTCATTACAACTCATAAAAAAGCAAAATGATAACAAAAGCATCAAATATAAAAAGTAAACTTTGTTCGTATCTTTACGCATATTAATTTCAAATTTATGTTAATAAAAAAATTATTTGTTGCTTTATTTTTATTTGTTACTGTCGCATGTATTGCTCAGCCTAAAAATGGTATTATAAGTGGCCCTTGGGCTGGTAATGTAGAATTGAAGAACGCCACTATTTGGGTAGAAGTTACTCCACAAGTAAAATCGGTTGCGGTAAATTTTACTCCTGAGGGTGGAGTACCCCAAACCAAAAAATATACTGGTGAATTGGGAAAAGAATTTAACCCAGTAAAAATAGAATTAAATGGACTGGAAATAAATAAAACATACAATTATGCAATTGTAATTGATGGCAAACCTGTTAAAACAAACTACCCTACAAAATTTACAACAAAAGAATTATGGCAATGGCGTAAACCAGCACCTGATTTTAGTTTTTTAACTGGTAGCTGCTCATACTTTAATGAACCTGCTGTTGACAGACCTGGGAAACAACCATACGGTGGTGATTCTTCTATATTTGAAACTATGGCAAATACACCAGCAAATTTTCATTTGTGGCTTGGTGATAATTGGTACACAAGAGAGGTTGATTATTTTACAGCTTGGGGTTTAAATTATAGAGCTAGTAGGGATAGAAGCTTACCTATATTGCAAAAATTTTGGGCAAGTATGCCACAGTACGCTATTTGGGATGACCATGATTTTGGACCAAATGATGGCAATAGTAGTTTTGTTTTTAAAGATGAAAGCAGGCAAGTATTTAAAAACTACTGGCTTAACCCAAGCTATGGCGAAAATGGAAAAGGCATTTACACAAAGTTTAGTTATAGCGATGTTGACTTTTTTTTATTAGACGATAGATTTTTTAGAGACTCAGATAATTTGCCTGATAGTGTAAATGGACAACCTAATCCACAAAAAAGAATGTATGGTGATGAACAATTACGTTGGTTGCAAAATGCACTGCTTACTAGTAATGCTACATTTAAAATAATTGCTACAGGTAGTCAGGTGTT